>DATIGE010000013.1 GCA_035454885.1 bacterium | reverse complement strand
TCGACGATCGTCACCGGAGGCGTCTCGGGGACCTTGGGAGGCGTCGGCAGGGCCGGAGGCGTGGCCGGGGCCGGCGCGGGCGCCGGGGGCGTCTCCGACGTGGGGGCGATCGTCTCGTCCGTCGTCCCCTCAGAGGCGGGGGAGGTCGGCGCGGACTTGGAACCCGTCGAGCCGTCGGCCACCGCGATTGTCGTCGTTCCATCGCCGCCGGTACAGCCATAGGCACTCGCCAGAATGATCGAGACCACGAAGATACGAATCGCTGATTTCATAATTCCCCCTGTGACTGAAAAGAGAAGCAAGTGGGATGCCAGAACAAAATGGCCTGTAATTATTGATTTTTTTAAGTTTCAGGCTGGGAAAGGTTACAAGATGAATCTCGTTCTGACCTTTTCATCTGCACATCATGTGTCGGGCCGTGATAAGCTAGTTTAATGGAGAGCGGCCCTATTTCGGGTTGGCGCGTCGAGACCAAGCTTGGTGAAGGGGGTACGAGCAAGGTCTATGCGGCCTGGACCCCGGAGGGGGAGAAGGTGGCGGTCAAGGTCCTGTCCGATCCGGGACAGAGGCCGCTGCTGGAGCACGAAGCCAAGCTCCTGGTCCGGCTCCGTCACCCGGCGATCGCGCCGGTCTTGGGGTATGCGAAGGATTCCGGCCACATCTTCGGGCAAGACCGGGGGCCCTGTTTTTGGATGGAGTACGTGGAGGGCGAGGACCTCCTCTCTGCGGCCGGACGCTCCCGCGATCCCGGAAAAATCCAAAACTGGCTCTGCGAGGCGCTGGAGGCGCTCGATTTTCTGCACTCCCAAGGCGTCCTTCACGGCGACCTCTCGCCGGGCAATCTTCGCGTCGATTCCAAGGGCGGTCTCCGTTTGATCGACTTCGGGACGGCGAGCCTCGCGGGATCGAATGCGGCCTCGCGGGCGGCGACGGTTCTTTATCTCGCCCCCGAGCGCATCGGCGGAAAAAACGGCCCCGCGTGCGACCTCTTTTCTTTGGGCACGCTTTTTTACGAGGCCCTGGCCGGCGTCCACCCGCGCGCGGGATGCCGGAGCTTGAGCGAGATGGTCCGCAAACCGGCCCGGTCTGTCCTGGACGTTCGCCCGGATCTTGCGACCTCCCATGCCCTCCTGGCCCGCGCGGTCGACCGCATGATCCTGGCCGATCCGGCGGCGCGGTTTTCGGAGGCGCGCGAGGTTCTGGAGGCCTTGCGCGGCGGCCGCCCGGAGCCTTCCCGGGTTCCGGCCTTCCATCCGGTGTGGATGTTCGGCGCCTCGGAGGCCCTCGAAACCGTCGGGAGAGCGGTCGAAACGATCGGGAAGCGCTCGCGGTTCTTTGCGCTCCACGGCGTGACGGGCGTGGGGAAGAAAAGGTTCCTCCGGGAAATCGGCTTTCAGTGCGCTCTGGCGGGCCGGACGGTCCGCGAGATTCTTCCGGGGCGATTCAAGAAGGGCGTGGAGGAATTGCCCGGCGCCAGCGGCGCGGTCTTTTTCCGCTCTCTCGAAGACGTCCCGGCCGGCGACCTCGCCGGTCTCTTGCGCGTCACGCGGAAAAGCGCCCCGGACAAGGATGTCTTGGTCATCTGGGAGTGGAACGACGACGGCCTCAAGGAGGATGCGCGGCGCGTGTTGGAGGGATTCGCCTCCCATCCGGACATCGAAGAAGTGCTGCTGAGGAATTTGAGCGAGGCCGATGCGCGGGAACTCGTCCTCTCGGCGCTTCCGGGCGCGCCGGCCGCGGAGGCCGAAAAGACAGCGGCGACGCTCCACCGGATGACGGGCGGCAATCCGCTCATGTTGCTGGAAAGCCTTCGGCTGGACTCGGCGCCGTCCGACTTTCACGCCGTCCTCAAGATTCGCATCCGCGAATCGACGGCCTTGGAGCGCCGCCTCCTGGAGTTGTTGGCGGCGGCGCCGGGTCCCGTGGAGGCCGACCCGCTTTTTCAGGCCCTCGGGGGCGACGCCCTCGACGCGGTCGTCGCCCTCGACCGTCTGTCGTCGAGGGGGTTGGTCGCTCTCGAGGCCGATACGGGCCGTTACCGTCTCGGGATGGCCGGGTTGAGGGAGGCCGTCCTTGAGGATCTCCCGGGCGACGATCAGCTCGATCGTCACCGCGACTGGTGGAGGGCCCTCTCGGGAGAGGGCGAGGCGAGTCCCGCAAGGCTCCATCACGCCCTCGCTTTGGGCGACGCTGACTTTGCCGCCCGCTCCGCTCACGGGGTCGTGGAGCGCCTCTGGAGGTCGAAGCGCTGCGAAGAGGCGCTGAAGCTCGCGGACGGAGCCCTCTCCCTCGTGAGGCGGATCCCCGACGACGTCGAGACCTCAAGACTCCTCCGTCTCAAGGTGAATCTCTTGAACGAGCTCGGGCGATTCGGCGAGACGCTTCCGCTGTGCGAGGAAATCCGGGGCCTGGCGGCCGCCGACGAACCGGCGGCGCTCAAAACCGTCAAGTACTGGCTCATCACGGGACTCGGACATCAGAATCTCGGCGATCACGGGGAGGCGGAGAAGCGTTTTCGGCGGTGCCTCGAGGAATGCGGGAGACTCGGAGACCAGGTCCCGCGCACCTACGCCATGCGCTGCCATTCCTTGATCGGGATGGAGGCCCTTCGCCGCGACGACCTGCGGGAGGCCGGGAGGCAGTTCGCGGAGGGGCTGGCCTTCGAAGAATTCCGGGGGTGGCGCCGCGCCGAGATCTGCCGCAACCTGGCCGTCGTGCGCCACGCGGAGGGCGACGTGGAAAACGCCCTGAATCTTCTCGAGGAGGCGAGGCGCCTGTACGCCGATGAGGCGAACGGGGAGGGCGTCTACGCCACGTGGCTCCAAGAGGGGAATCTCGCCCTCGAGCGCGGGGATTTCGAGGCCTGCGCGCGCGCCTACGCCGAGGCGGAAGCCGTCGCCGCCGCAAGAGAGGACGACCTCTTCCTCGCCAGCGTTTGGAACAACGAGGGAATCCTGGAACGCCACCGCGGCGATCTCGCGCGTTCGCTCGATCGCCTCCAAAAGGCCCTCGAGGTGTTCCGCCCCCTGGGCAACTGGGGCGACCTGGCCGAGAGCCTCAAACAAAACGCGATCACCGAGGTCCAGGTCGGCCGTTTCGAGTCGGCGGAGCGTCGCCTTGCGGAAATCCGCGCGCTCGTGGCGCGTCTGCCCCAGGCCGCGGAAAAGGCGCGCGAGGTCGAAGAAGCCTTGCGCGAATTCCGCGGCGGAGAAGGCCTGCCCGAGGCCGACGCCGCCGCGAAAGCCCGCCTCCGCGCGCTCTACGACCGCCTCCCGAAGGCGTTGCAGGTGAGTTTCGAGGACCGGTTCGATTTCAAGAAATGGATCCGCCATCAAGGAAAGGACGCGCCATGAACATTTTGGAAAAACTCTCAGCCCTCAACCGCCAGCTCCTCCGGACCGACGACATGACCGCTGTTTTCAAGGGCCTCATGGACGCCGCCCTCGAGATCTCCGGCGCGAAAAACGGCCTCCTCCTTCTCAAGGACGAGTCGTCCGAGAAACCGCTCGCGGGTTACAGCGTGGTCGTGGCCCGCAACCTCTCCCATGAGGACTTGGGCAAGAACGACTTCACGGTCAGCCTCTCGGCCGTGAAGGAGGCGATGGAGACGGGCGAACCGGTCGTCACCGACAACGCCCTCCAAGACCCGCGTTTTCAAAAATCCAAGAGCGTGGAGTTGCACAGCCTCAAGTCCATTCTGGCGCTTCCCTTGAAGGACGTCGGGGGGATCCTGGGCGTCTTCTATCTCGACAACCCGCTCGACGCCGGGATCTTCGCCGACGAGACGGTCACGTCCCTGAAGGCCTTCGCCGACGTGGCGTCGCTCGCCCTCCAAAAGTCGAGAATGATCGGAGAGCTGAAGAAATCGAACTCGGAGCTGGCCGTCGAGGTCGAGGAGGAGATGGGCCGCCGCCAGGAACTCGAGCGCGAGATGGAGGCGAACCGGCTCAAGCTCAAGCACCAATACGGCGACATCGTCGGGCGCTCGCCCAAGATGATTGCCGTCCTCCAACTGGTGGACAAGATCACCGACTCCAAGGTGCCGGTCTGGATCTACGGCGAATCGGGCACCGGCAAGGAGGCCATTGCGCGCGCCCTGCACTTCAACAGCGTGCGGGCCAAGCAGCCGTTCGTGAGCGAAAACTGCTCGGCCCTGCCCGAAACCCTCTTGGAGAGCGAACTCTTCGGCCACAAGAAGGGGGCCTTCACCCATGCCGACCGGGACAAGAAGGGTCGGTTCGAGTACGCGAACAAGGGGACGGTCTTTTTGGACGAGATCGCCGACATGAGCGCCAACCTCCAGGCGAAGCTCTTGCGCTTCCTTCAGGAAGGCGAGGTGAGGCCCGTCGGGTCCAACGATGTCGTGAAGGTCGATGTCCGCGTCGTGTCCGCGTCGAACAGGGACCTGGCGAGGCTCGTGGAGGACGGGAAATTCCGCGAAGACCTCTTCTACCGGTTGAACGGGATCACGATCACCCTGCCGCCGCTCCGCGAACGCATGGAGGATCTCCCTCTCCTGATCGACCATTTCTTGAAAGGCCGAGCGAAGATCCATCCCGACGCGCTCCGCTTTCTCATGAACTATCCGTGGCCCGGCAACATCCGCGAGCTTCAAAACACCATCGAGACCGCGATGCTCTTCGCCGAAAACGGCGTGATTCTTCCGAAATCCTTCGAATTCAAGCCGGCCGTCCTCACCAAGCGCCGGGCAGGAACGGCCGCGGGCGCCATGAGGTCGCATCCCAGGGCCCCGATGGAACCCGAGCTGGAGAAGGTCCTCGTGGCGCTCCGCGACCAGGGCTATCACAAGGGGAATGCGGCGAAGGTGTTGGGCATCTCGCGGCGGAATCTCTACACGAAGCTTGAGAAATACGGCGTGCCCTTCGAGCTGAAGGACTTGAAGAGCTACATTGACGAGAGATTTATTTGAACAGGACGTCGAAAAACCGCTCCGCGGCCGATGGCACGTCCGTCCGGCGCTCGTAGGTGACGCCCGTGTCGATCCTGAATCCGCCCATCTCGCACTTGATGCCGAATTTGGTCCAGACCTCGTCGGTCAGGGGGACGAGGGTCTCGCTATAACCCTCGGGCTTTGCCTCCGAGAGGGTGGCGTAGAATTCGATCGCATCTTCGTCCTGGATGGGGACGCCTGCGACGGCGACGTTGGCCCCGTCCGCCTCAGGCAGGGTGGCCACGGCGTCCTGGTGGAAGGTCAGGGCCGGGGCGGCCGTCTGCAGGCGCGTCAGCCTCATCATGAGGACGTCGCCGAAATTTACCGGTCCCCACGTCCAGCAGGACGGATCTTCGCAGCTCAAGTCCGCCGAACCGATCTCGGCGTAGAAGCGTCCGTCGAACGAGGTCTTTCCGACGAGGGGGATGGGAGGCAACGGTTCTCCCGTGCCCGCCATCACTTTGAGCTTCGGGACGGGCACGTAAGCGACCCGGCAGGCCTCGCGCCGGGGAGGACCGCAATGAACCGTCCCGTCGAGACCGATCGTCATGCAGTCGCCCGCGTCCGCGCGCGGGGGCATCGTGTCGCCACCGCCGGCCGCGGCGGCCGCGGGGCCCGGAGGCGGTGCCTCGGTCGACCCTGGAATCATCCCACCGGATGGGGCACCGCCCATGTTCCCCGTCGGCAAGGCCCCGGCTGGCCCCGAGGGACCCGCGCCGGTCGGACCTCCCCCCGTGAGGCAGGCGGAACAAGACACCAAGACGGCAAGGACAAACCCCGAGATGAAGGCGCGAATGCGGTTCACAATTACCTTATAGTATATGTTCTTTTTCGACCGGAACAGACCAGGCAGTTGCCCTTGAGGGTGAGAAGGCTTGCGGTTTAACCTCAGAATCCTATTTATTCCAACGAGTTACCCAATAAGACATAAAAAAGGCCGGCCAGGGTCTTGGCGTCGGTGATTTGGCGGTTCCCGATCATCCGCAGGATCTCTTCGCGGGCAAAGAACCTCTCCTCGATCACTTCTCCCTTCTCCCGCGCCATGCGGCCCGGCTCAAGCCCGGTTCCCTTGAAAATGTGAACGACCTCGTCGGTGAAACCGCAGGAGCTGTGGATGCGGGTCACGGGTTCGACGGTTCTTGCGATCCAGCCCGTTTCTTCCTCCAGTTCGCGCGCCGCGCAAAGCGCCGGGTCTTCGTCCTTTTCCAAGAGCCCGGCCGGGATCTCCCACAGCCAGGCGTTCAGGACCGGGCGGAACTGCCGGATCAAGAGGACGCGCCCGTCTTCCGCGACGGGCACGATCGCCGCCGCGCTCAGGTGCCGCGCCACCTCCAGCTTCACCGTGTGGCCGTTGGGGAGGTCAAACTCTTCCAGGTTCAACGTGACGACGCGGCCTTTGAAAATTTCGTTGACCTTCATGGGAGGCCTCCTCGGGAAAGGTTCGCCGGCGCGACGGCGAAGACGGCCGCGGCCGCGGCGACGGCGAAGCACAGGACGGCGAAGGCCCGGTCGCGATGATCCTGCTTGAACGCATGCCAAATCGCAGCCGGCGCAAAACAGACGGCCGTGATGAAGACGGTTGCCCCGGCGACGGCCAGGGGTTCCAGGCGCTTTCCAGACAGGTCGATCAGGCCCACCGTATAGGATGACCCGTAGACGAGAATGATATGGCTCACGAACATCCAGAGCGATTCCTGCCCGTTGAGGCGCAGAAACCCGACCGCGGGCCCTTGGGCGGAAAGGCGTTTCTCGAGAAGAAAGAGCAGGGCGAAGACCAAGGCGACTCCGCCCAAGCGGAAGAGGGAATGTCCCGGCGAGGGGTACCAATCGGCCCAAGGCCCGCTCATGCCCGGGTACGTGAAGTTCCACCCTTTGATCCAAAAGAGGGCGAAGGGCGACGCCGCGGCGACAACGGCGAGGATCGCGGCCGATCGTTCGGGGCGGCGGGACCGCATCAGGAGTCCCATGAGAAAAACGCCGGCGAGGAAATATCCCGCCCAGGGAAAGACCGGGAACTTGGACGGCGGGATCGGCATCAACGGCAGGCCCAGTGCGAGGGGCAGCACCTCGCCCAGCCGGGCCCGCCAGACGAGCGGCGTCGCGAGAAAGACCGCCAGCGCCAAGACCCCGTAGACCCAGTGCCGGCGCGAAAACCGTCCGGCGGCGAGATGAAGGAGGAGGGAGACGAACGCCGTGAAGGCGATCAGGTGCAGGATGTCGAACTGCCAGGTGACGGCCTGCCCCTCGGGTCCCGCGTTCCGGAAATGATCGAGCGAGAACGGGTCCATGTTGAGCCAGAGACCGCAAAGAAAAAGAAAGGCGAGCCGCCGGACGTAACGCCAAAAGACCGCGGCGCGGACGTTCCTCAGATCGGGCGAGGCCTCGGTGGCGAGCCAAAATCCCGCGCCGGCCGCGAAGGCGAAGGCCTGCGCGACGAAACCGTTCGAGAGATAGACGGCGTGGAAGAACCATCCCGACCGCCAGACGGGCGCGAGCCCGGCTTCGAACACATGCGTCTCGATCATCCAAAGGACGGCCAGTCCGCGAAAGACGTCGAGAAAAAGAAGACGTTGATCCCGCATCGCCGTCTTTTTTCAGCAAGAACCCCAAAAATAAAGTATTCTTTTCAAGACCTTGCGATTTGATCGGTTCTTCGCTAGTGAACGAAGTCCGGCTTAGCCGGGCGCAGTGAACGATGATACTGCGGTAACACAGATGGGGTTTCAGGGGAGAGCGGTACACCGACAAGTCGGTGCCGCGCTTCGCTGGTCTCCCCGCGCGTAAGACAAATAGTGAACGGAGTCAGATTCACTCTGCGTAGTGAACAGTGAACGATGATACCGCGGTAACACAGATGGGGTTTCAGGGGAGAGCGGTATCTCCCCTGACTCAAATGGTGGGCTTAGTTCAGCTGGTTAGAACGCCAGGTTGTGGCCCTGGAGGTCATCGGTTCGAATCCGATAGCCCACCCCAATTTTCAGCCGGGGCCGCGGCGGCCCGTTTTTCGACGAGCCGCCACGGCATCCGGTATGAAAAACTTAGGGTTTTCGCCGCCAGCCGGAAGTTCGAGCCAACCGATCGCCCCCTGCTCCAAAGTCTTCCAAGTCCTTTTTCTAATGAACATCCTCGTGAACGACGCAACGCGTCCACACCGCGACAGACGCCCTTTTCATGAAAAGCCACAAATAAAAAACGAGAAACATTTTGCGATTTTTGACGACGAAAAAATCGCCTATGTCCCCCGTTTTTGGAAATTTGATGCCGTGGGTTACCGGTCTATCTGCAACGGGCGTTTTCTCGGCGAATCCCGGAGACGCCCCCGTGCATGATCCGGCATGCGGCACCTTTGTTTACAACGAATTCGCATCGGGCGGCGGCGGCGGGGCCTGCGAGGCATCCAACGACCAGAGATGCGCCTCCACCTATGTGCCGACTCGCGCGGAGGAAGTTCGTTTCGGCCTCAGGAGAGTGCTCCGGGGATTGTCGGGGGCGTACGAAGATTTTATCGGTTTGAACGATCCGCCCGATGAGGCATTCTTCCCGACCAGACGTCCTTCCAGAGGCAGACGCTTTGAAAGCTCCCCGCCGACGCCCCCGGCTCCCCGCGGTGCTCCGCCCAAAACGAATGGCGAATCCCGAACGGAAGGGGAAGCGGGGTCCCGCGCGGCTCCAGACTGGTCAAGGGTCGCCGAGGCGCTGCAAAAAGAACTGCAACTGGCGATTTCGGGAATTGAGAAAGAACGGGTTCGGGCGGAACATTATCGACAACGCGCCGAAGAATACGCCCCTGCGGCCCTTGAGCTTCATCAACTCAAAAAACATTTAGGGCGCCTCGAAGAGATCAAGAGACGAGCATCGGATGAAAATAGGGTCCTTCGTCATGAGAATGAGACCCTTCATCGCGTCTGTGAGGAAGCCGATGCCGCCCTTGAGAAGGCGAGAAAGGCTCTCGTGAGCGCGAACGCGAGGGCGGAAGAAAACGCCGAGCTCGCCCGGCAAGCGATCGATCTGGAGGCCCAGGTCCAGGGTTTGCAAGACAGCCTCGAAATCGCTCAGTTGGAGGCCCGCGAGCTTCGCGATAGGGTCGAAGTCTACAAGCAGTTCGAAAAGGTGGCAGGCATGGAGCAGCGGCTTCGGGTCAAAGCGGAGAGTCAGGCCAACGAATATCTCCAGGTCATCGAATCCTTCGAAGCGGGTATCGGGCAGCTGAGAGAGGCGATCTTGTCGCTTCGGAGAAAATTCGCGGAGGCAAGCCTTCGCGTCGAACCAAGAAAGGAAGATCGAGACGAACACGCCGCCGGAGAGCTGGGGGAATTGAGGGCACAGCTCGCCGATAGGCAGGCCGAAATCGAAGCCATGAAAGTCAGGTTGCGGGACGTCGACACATTGAACGCCGCTATCGGAACGCTGCGGCTAGAGCTTGAGAATGCAAAGGCATCGGAACAGACGGCCCGCAAAGAAACGTCGCGCCATCGGACGGCTCTCGATGCGGTCAGGGCGCAGGCGCAGAACACGGAACGCATGGAAGCGGAGATCGGGGATTTGAGGAACCAACTTGCCGCAAAGGGGGCGGAAATTGAAACGCTGAGGACCCAATTTCAAGATACGGAAGCGATGAAGGCCGACATCAGATCTTTGCGAAGTGAGATTGCGCGCGCGAAGACATCCGAAGAGGCGGCCAAGAAAGAAGCTTCGCAACACAGAGCGGCTCTCGAGACGGCTCGGGCCCGGGAGCAGGATCATCAAAAGCTTGTGGAAGAGATCGAGCGCCTACGCAAGGTCTTGAGGGAAACCCGAAACGCCGAGGCCAAGGCCAAGGAAGACGCCTTGGAGCAGCGGGAGGCGGCGAAGAAAGAGAAGGCACGGGCCGACAGGAACGAGCGCCTCGGGGCCGAAGCCTCGCAACTCAGGGAACGCGTTCGGGAACTCGAACGTGCGGTCGAGGCGGAGGCGGCGACGCGCCGGAGGATTCGTGACGTCTTGGGGAGTGTCGGAACCTCGACTCGGCCGCGAAATTCGGATAGTGGGGTCATGCTTCGTCCTGAAGTGGCGCAAGCCCTTGAGACATTGGGTTTGACTCCCTCGGCTTCCTACGAGCAATACAAGACGGTCTTCCGCTCCTTTGTCGAGGTGTATCATCCTGATCGCCTTCAAGATTCGACCACCGCAGCCCGCAAACTGGCAGAGGCGAGGTTGCGAGACGTCAACAAGGCCCAAGTGGTTTTGGAGGCCTACTTCGGCCCACGGAGAGCCTCGCAGGACCGGCGGGACTGCGCTTAATTTCCATCCGAATTTAAGGCCATGAGGATGATCGGGGGAATTCCCAGTTTTCTTCCCTGTGCCTCACCGTGCCGATTTCGATCGGCAGGGCCGCCTTGAGGAGGAGGGTGAAGACGAAGAAGCCCGTGGCCCAGATTCCGAGACAGACCGCCAACTCGACCAGCGAAGGGGAATATTCCACGATCGTGCCCAATGGGCTGGGAACGAACCCGGGAACGATCAGCCCCATTCCTTTCTCAATCCAAATCCCAACGATGGCGCAGACCGAGGCGATGTTGACGTTACGCATGCCCCGGCTCCATTGGGGGCTCGCGTAAATGACGGTTGCGACCACGTTGAGGACAATAGCCGTCCAGATGAAGGGAACGAGCAGAACATACCCGTCGATGCCCGTGAACAGGTACTTGGCCGACGCGCTGTGGGCGGAATCGGTGTAAAATTCCTTAAAAACTTCTGAAGCCAGCAGGAACAAATTGATGAGGAGCGAGACGGCAATGATCCTTTTCAGGACCCTATAAACCTCATGTTCGACCTTGAAGCTGGAATATTTTTCAATGATCTGCAGCGTGAGAAGAATGAACGAAGGCCCGACGGCAAAGGCCGAGGCGAGGAATCGGGGCGCCACAACGGCCGAATTCCAGAAGGGCTTGCCGCCCAACCCCGCGTACAGAAAGGCCGTCACGGTATGGATGCTCACGGCCCAAAAGACGGAGATGATGACGAACGGCATATAATAAGCATCCGTCGGCGGCTGTCCCCTGTATTTCTTGTACAAGAGGTAACCGGGGATGTGGAGGTTGATCAGAAGGTAGCCGTTCAGCACGATGACGTCCCAGCTCAACATCGAAATCGGCCAATTCATCCGGCCCAGCTTCGGAATCAGATGCCAGAACCGGTCCGGGCGGCCCATGTCGACCGTCACGAACATGAGACACATGACGATGGCTGAGATGGCGAACAGCTCGCCGATCAGCGTGATCTCCTTCATGGCCTTGATCTTGTAGACGTAGGCGGGAATCACCAGCATGACGGCTGCGGCCGCCAGACCCACAATGTAAGTGAAGTTGGCGATGTAGGCGCCCCAGGAGATCTGGTCGCTCATGTTGGTGACGATGAGGCCGTTCCGAAGCTGGTAGTAGTACCCCGCCGACCCGATGAGCATCAGGACGCCCAAGAATCCGAGCCAGATGTAGTAAATCCTGGGGCCGATCAGAACCTGCCGTATCATGTCCTTCCAGAACTGGAAATAAATCGCCATCGATCATCTTCCCTTCTTGCTAACCGAAGAAGTAATAAAAATGCGGGTGCGTCTTGAGGTCCTCCTTCAGAACAAAGACGCGCTTCGTCTCCAGAATGGCCCTGACCTCGCTCTTGGGGTCGAGGAGATTGCCGAATTTGCGCGAGCCCGTCGGACAGGCCTCCAGACACGCAGGGTAGCGCCCCTCACGGGTCCGATGGAGGCAGAACGTGCACTTCTCCATGACGCCGCGCGGCCGGATCCTGTTCGACAGGTAACTCTGGTTCGGGTTGATCTCATCCTTGGGGATCTGAGGCTCGGTAAAATTGAAACGCCGCGCCTCGTAGGGACAGGCGGCTTCGCAATAGCGGCAGCCGATGCACCAGTCGTAGTCGATCACGACGATGCCATCGGGCTCCTTCCACGTCGCCTCCACCGGGCAAACCTTGGTGCAGGGGGGATCGGAGCATTGATGGCACTGGACGGGCATGTAGAACTTTCCGGGCTGGGGAACCTTTTCGTGATCGTAGAAAATCTCCCCCTCGTCCACGTCCAGCGAGCCTTCCGGCATTTCGAGGACCTTGATATACTGGATCTGCGGATCGCGTGATTGGTTGTTTTCGGCGACGCAGGCGTAAACGCAGCGGCGGCAGCCGATGCATTTCTGCAGGTTCAAAAAATAGGCGAATTCGACGCCGTCCAGGGGAGGCGGATCGCCGATCTTGACCTCGACCCCGTAGCGTTCGCGCGTCTCTTTTTCCAGCCGGGCCAGAACGACTTTCTTTTCATCCGGCGTCATCTCCTTGTAATGCTTCTGGAAGAAGGCGCTCTTAAAAAAATCCGAAAGCGCCGAAGCGCCCGCATCTTTGGTCCCCAGAGAGACGGCGGCCGCCACGCCGGTCGCAGCGATCATTCCTTTAAGGAATTCGCGGCGCGGAAGCTTTTCCTGTAGCTTCTTCTCAACGAGACGGCTGGGTCTCTGGGTGAACTTCTCCTGTGTCATGAATCATGTCTCCGAAGAGTAACTTAAGAAACGACTTGCTCCGCCCGCGCGGAGGAACCGGCATCGGCAAAGGCTTCATGGGCTTGAAGGCCGGGGCATGCGGATCGTGGCATTCCGTGCACGAGTAGACCTGCTTCGGCCCGTTCCAGCTGCCGACCCTCTTCCCGTGGATGTTTCTCCTCCAATCGTTGTACTGCGTCCCATGGCACTCGCCGCACAATAAGTAGGCCTCATTGAACGAGATGGCCGTGCCATTTTGGCGTTCAAGTTTGAGATAATTCCCCGGCTTGTGACAGCGGTGACACCACGCGGCGCTGTCGTTCCTCTCAACGAAATGAACCTTCTTGTCGGTATGTTCCTTGGTCATGATTCGAGGCGTCGGATTAAAATCCTCCGGAGTGCTGTGACAATCCGAACAAGGATACATTTCCAATTTCGGGATTCGTTTGACGATCGTATCCCCGGGTTCACCGAACTGGTCTTGTTCGTTGATGGCCGGCATCGTCGTGGGCATGGTGGTCGGCATCGTCGTGGGCATGGTGGTCGGCATCGTTTGCGCCGGCCCACTCGTGGATGGCTGCGTAGCGGGTTGATCGGTGCGTTCGCCGGCCTGCGGAGTCTGATGATCGGCAACTCCCGTGGATTCGGCGCCACGGCCCGATCGCCACGCCATCACCGACATCAACATGACCAAAGGCATCATCATAAAAAATCGTTTGTTGCTGCTCGTCACTTTGGCTCCTGATTAGTCAGGCTTCGAACAGAAGGCACCTCTCTTTCAGGCCGCGGGCACGTCCTTTTTTGTGGACTGTTGCGCCAGAGCCGTAAGCCCGGTCATGGATCCGAGGCCCATGGTTTCCACCGCCGAAGAAGGAACGATGATGACCGATGAGTTGTTCTTCATTCCCTCTAAAAGGATGTTCATCGCCCGCAAATGAAGGGCCGTTGGATTGTCCACATACTGGAGGGCGGCCTGTCGGAATCTTTCCGAGACCTGAAGCTCCGATTCACTCAAGATGACGCGGGCCTGCCTTTCCCTTTCGGCCTGAGCCTGCATTGACATGGCGTCCTGCAGCCCGGTGGGAATCTTGACGTCCCTCAATTCGACGGAAAGAACCTTGATGCCCCAAGGCTCCGTGCTCGTATCAATCTTGTGGCACAGTTTGCTGTCGATTTGTTGGCGGCCGACCAGCATGTCGGCCAAGACCGTCTCGCCAATGACATCCCTCAAGGCCGTCTGTGAGGCCCAAGTCACGGCCTTTCCGTAATTCTCGACCTCCAAGGCCGCCTTGATGGGATCGACGACCCGCCAGAACAACACGGCGTCAACGTCGACGGGTACGCTGTCCTTCGTCAGAGTCTGCTCCGCGGTAATGGGCGTGGTCACGGTACGAATGTCGATGCAGTAGGGAATCGTGTCGACGAAGGGGATGATGGTCACGATCCCCGGCCCCCGCAAACCCTTGAACCTGCCGAAGCGAAGAATCACGGCTCTTTGCCACTGACTCGCCACCCGAAAGACGAACAAACAAAAAAATCCGGCCCCCGCCAGGATCGCCGTGTAGACGAAAACCTTCGTTACGGCTCCCACCACGGCACCGATGGCCATCAGGCCAAGGGCTAAGACCACAATCGACGGATGCGTCCTCATAAAAGCTCCTCCCTGTTTAAAACGTGTCTCTCATAACGGACTTCATGGCAACCAAGTCCTTGATAACTCTTTGGTCGCCGGCTTGAATATGATCGGCATCATGTAACCATGTGATTGGAACCAGCCATTTTTCTCAAAAAACTTTCCTGGAAATAGGTTCGTCCTTCAATGTAGAGTCCTCCCGTTCGCGCGGAATCGATTGGAAACATGTCTTCAGCAATCACACGTGGCGTGAAGGTCGAGGTCGAGGGCGAGTACGTTCCGGATCGTTCCGATCCCGAGCGGAGCGTCTATTTCTTCGCCTACCGGGTCGTCATCAGCAACGTGGGCGACAGGACCGTCCGCTTGATCAGCCGCCATTGGATCATTACCAACGCCGACGGCAAGAAGGAGGAAGTCCGCGGGCCGGGGGTCGTGGGCGAGCAGCCGACCCTGGCGCCGGGCGAGTCGTTCGAATACACGAGTTTTTGCCCGCTGAACACGCCCTTTGGAATGATGCACGGAACCTACCAGATGGTGAACGAGGGCGGCGAGGAGTTCGACGTCGCGATTGCGCCGTTCACCCTCTCCCGCGAAGAAGTGATGTACCACTAGCAACCGCTACGAGCCGCAGCGAGTGCTGTCCCGCGGGAAGCGGGACTGACTGTGGGCCGTGCAGGGATCGAACCTGCGACCCGCTGATTAAGAGTCAGCTGCTCTACCGACTGAGCTAACGGCCCCAAAAATAGGTGGCTTTTCTGCTTTAGATTCCTATTAATTGTCAACGAACCTTTTTTTGATCGCCGCGGTGGCGGAATTGGCAGACGCACCAGGCTTAGAACCTGGCGGGTAAAACCGTGGGGGTTCGAGTCCCTCCCGCGGCACGCGCCCGTAGCTCAGTGGATTAGAGCATCTGGCTTCGAACCAGAGGGTCGGGAGTTCGAATCTCTCCGGGCGCACATTAAAATTTTTGCAAATACCCTACAAAGCGGTTATCATTCCAGAAAACGTGAACCCAAAAGTCACCCTCAAGGACGTCTCCCCCATCAGAAAGGACCTCGAAGTCATTGTGGCGGTCACCGACGTGGCCCGCCAACTGGACGAGGCCTACAAACGCATCGGGAGCAAGGCCCGGCTCAAGGGCTTCCGGCCGGGCAAGGTGCCCCGGAGCGTCTTGGAGCAGTATTACCGCCAGGACGCGGAATCCGAGGCGATCCGCGACCTGATCAACAAGAGTTATCCGGCGGCCGTGCGTGAGGCGGGCGTGATGCCTATCGCGGCCCCTCAAATCCGAGTGACGGCCTTCGGCCCGGAACAGGACTTGGCCTACGAGGCGATGATCGAAATCCCGCCCCAGTTCGAGGTGACGGGTTATCAGGGCTTGGATCTCACGAAGGACAAGATCGTCGTCACGGACGCGGAGATCGAGGAAAACCTCAAGGGTCTCCAAGACCGCCTGACCCAGCTCATGCCCTTGATCGAAGACCGCCCGGCCCAGGACCACGACATCGTGAGCCTCGATTATCAGGGGGCGATGGACGGAAAGCCGGTGGCCGGCTTCGAGGGCAAGGATTTCCTTGTGGAACTCGGCAAGGGGTATCTCTTTCCGGAGATCGAAAAGCTCCTGCTGGGTTGCAAGGCCGGTGAAAAAAGACGGACCCAGGTAACTCTACCCGATAACTGGACCGATAAGAACCTTGCAAGCAAGGTGATCGACTATGAGCTGACGGTGAAGCAGATCAAGCAGAAGAAGGTTCCCGAACTGAACGACGAATTCGCCAAGGATGTCGGCAACTACGAGAACCTGGATGCCCTCAAGGCGAAAATCCGCGAGGACGTTTCGCGCGCCAAGGAGCAGGCGGCCAAGAACAACCTGCGTCGCGAGGTCTTGGACAAGCTGATCGCCCTGAACGATTTTCTCGTGCCGGAGGCGATGATTCAGGTCGAGATGGAGGACATGTTCCGCCGGTTCGAAGGCAATCTCCGCACCCAGGGAGTGACCCTGGAGCAGGCGGGGGTCACGGTTGAAGACTTTTACGCCAAGAATCGCGACGAGGCCGTCCACCGCGTGCGCGGGGCGCTCATCTTCGACGCCGTCGCGCGTAAGGAAGGCATTTCGGTGACGCCGGAGGAGGTCGACCGCCGCATCGAGGAGATGGCAAAGCTCGCGGGACAGCAGGCGCCGGTGTGGAAAAAATATTTCAAGGAACACAACATGCTGGGACGCGTCGAAGGCGCGCTCCTGGAGGAAAAAGCCCTTGATTTTGTGCTGTCCCTTTCCACAATAAAGATTAGATGACAGGGACTGCCCCGACCCTTAGGGGATTTTTCTTGAGGTGCGGGGCTGACCCAGTCTAAAATCAAAATTAAGGAACCGTGAGGAATCGCCAGGAATCTTAAGGCTGGCGCGACTTTTGCGGCGGCGACGGAGTGGGACTTGGGAGGACTCTGATGATCGATCGATCGCACATCCCGACGCAGTCGCAGCTGATCCCCATGGTCATCGAGCAGACGCACCGCGGGGAGCGCGCTTATGACGTCTATTCGCGGCTGCTCAAGGACCGCATCGTCTTCATCGGCACGGGCATCAACGACGAAATCGCCAACGTCATCATCGCCCAGCTCCTTTTCCTGGAGTCGGAAGATCCGGACAAGGACATCCACCTTTATATCAACTCGCCGGGCGGCGTGGTGACGGCCGGCATGGCCATCTATGATACGATGCAGTACGTCAAACCGGACGTTTCGACGACCTGCATGGGACAGGCGGCCTCGATGGGCGCGGTGCTTCTGGCGGCGGGGGCTCCCGGCAAGCGGTTTGCATTGCCCCATGCCCGTATCCTGATCCATCAGCCGATGGGCGGGTTTCAGGGACAGGCGACGGACATCGACATCCACGCGCGGGAGATCCTGAGGATGCGCGAGGAATTGAACAGCGTCCTCGTCAAGCATACGAAGCAGCCGATCAAGAAGATCCAGACGGACACGGAGCGCGACTACTTCATGAGCGGCGAGGAGGCCAAGGAGTACGGCATCGTTGACGAGGTGGTGACGTTCCGGGACAAGGGCAAGAAAATGGAACTCGTGGGCGGAAAGGGCAAGGCCTAAGAAGATTATGAGCCGCGGATTCGTGGAAGATCCGACCAACCTGTGCTGTTCCTTCTGCGGCAAGTCGCAGAAAGAGGTGCGAAAGCTCATCGCCGGCCCGACGGTGTACATCTGCGACGAGTGCATCGACCTTTGCAACGACATCATCGCCGAGGAGAACGCCCGCGCGACGCAGATGGTGTCGCGTTCGGGAGTGCCGAAGCCTTCGGACATCAAGAAAATCCTCGACGAGTACGTGATCGGCCAGGAAAAGGCCAAGAAGATCCTCTCCGTCGCCGTCCACAATCACTACAAACGCATCGAAAACCGCGGGACGTCCTCGGACGTCGAGCTTCAAAAGAGCAACATCCTGCTCATCGGCCCGACGGGCTCGGGGAAGACGTTGCTCGCCCAGACGCTTGCGAAGATCCTGAACGTCCCGTTCACCATCGCCGACGCAACGACCCTGACCGAGGCCGGATACGTCGGCGAGGACGTCGAGAACATCATCCTGAACCTCCTGCAGGCGGCGGACTACGACAAGGCGCGCTGCGAGCGGGGCATCGTCTATATCGACGAGATAGACAAGATCTCCCGCAAGTCGGACAGCCCGTCCATCACTCGGGACGTCTCGGGCGAGGGCGTCCAGCAGGCCCTCCTCAAGATCATCGAGGGGACGGTCGCGAACGTGCCCCCCAAGGGCGGGCGGAAGCATCCCCAGCAGGAATTCATCCCGATCGATACCACGAACATCCTCTTCATCTGCGGCGGGGCCTTTGTGGGGCTGGAAGACATTATTTCCAGGCGGGGCGGTTCGAAGAGCATGGGCTTTGGCGCCGAGGTGAAGAGCAAGTCCGAGAAGAATCTCTCCAAGCTGTTGGAAGACGTCCAAACCGAGGACCTGCTCAAGTTCGGGCTGATCCCCGAGTTCATCGGGCGCTTGCCGGTGATTGCGACCTTGGGCGAACTCGATGAATCCGCCCTGATGGACATCCTCACGCGGCCCCGGAACGCCCTCATCAAGCAGTATCAGCGGCTCTTCGAGTTTGAGCGGGTGAAACTCAAGTTTACCCCGGGGGCGTTGACGGCCGTGGCCAAGGAATCCATCAAGCGCAAATCCGGTGCCCGCGGCCTTCGGGCGATCCTCGAGAACGTCATGCTCGAGATCATGTACGACATTCCCTCCCGGACGGGGATCAAGGAAGTGGTCATCAATGAAGAGGTGATCACGAAAAAAGCGGAACCCGTCTTTGTCTACGAGAAAAAAGCCGAGTCGGCTTAACAACTTGCCCCGCGGGGCTTGCCTTTGGGGCGCATCGCCATTAAATTGGGAGTCATACGCCTCAAGGTGCGTATTCAGGGCTTATGAGATCTTCTGGAGGGTCTGAAACGTGTTTGGAGACAACCCCAATATGCCCGAAAAAACCCAAGGCCATCTGGTCCCGCTGCTGCCGCTCCGGGACATCATCGTCTTCCCCCACATGGTGGTGCCTCTCTTCGTGGGCCGTGAGAAGTCCATCGCCGCCCTCGAGGAGGCCATGGGCAAGGAGAAGGACATCCTGCTCGCGGCCCAGATCAACCCGAAGACCAACGATCCCCGGGACGAGGACATCTATAAGGTGGGGACGCTGGGGACCATCATCCAACTCCTCCGGCTTCCGGATGGCACGGTCAAGGTCCTGATCGAGGGCAAACGCCGCGCCCGCATCAAGAAATTCGTCCCGAGCCCCCCGTATTTCCTGGTGGAGGTCGAGGAGATCATCGAGAACCGCGAGATTACGGTCGAGGTCGAGGCCCTGATGCGCGAGATCAAGGTGGCCTTCGAGACCTATGTGAAGCTCAACAAGAGGATTCCGCCGGAGATGCTGGCCTCCGTGGCCACCATCGACGACCCGTCGCGGCTCGCGGACACGATCGTCGCCCACCTCTCGCTCAAACTGCCGGACAAGCAGAAGATCCTGGAAATCGAGAGTCCGGCCGAGCGGTTGGAACGCCTCTACAGCCAGATCCAGACCGAGATCGAGATCCTTCAGGTCGAGAAGAAGATCCGGACGCGCGTCAAGAAGCAGATGGAGAAGACCCAGAAGGAGTATTACCTCAACGAGCAGATGCAGGCGATCCAGCGCGAGCTGGGCGAGCGGGACGAGTTCAAGGGCGAGCTCCAGGAGCTGGAAGACAAGATCAAGAACAAGAAGATGTCCGCGGAGGCGACCAAGAAGGTCAAGAAGGAGTTCAAGAAGCTCAAGATGATGAGTCCGATGTCGGCCGAGGCGACGGTCGTCCGGAACTACATCGACTGGATCCTGGGCCTGCCCTGGTACGACGTCACCGAGGACAAGCTCGACATCAAGGAGGCCGGCCGCATTTTGGACGAGGATCACTACGGCCTCAAGCAGCCGAAGGAACGCATTCTGGAATACCTGGCGGTCCGGAGCCTGGTCGAGAAGATGAAGGGGCCCATTCTTTGCCTCGTGGGTCCTCCGGGTGTCGGAAAGACCTCGTTAGGACGGTCGATCGCCCGCGCCATGGGACGCAAGTTCGTGCGGTGCTCCCTGGGCGGCGTGCGTGACGAGGCGGAGATTCGCGGGCATCGCCGCACCTACATCGGCGCCTTGCCGGGCAAGATCGTCCAAAGCCTCAAGAAGGCCGGCTCGAACAATCCCGTGTTTCTCTTGGACGAGATCGACAAAATGAGCATGGACTTCCGCGGCGATCCGTCCGCGGCCCTCTTGGAGGTTCTCGATCCCGAACAGAACGTGTCCTTTCAGGACCACTATTTGGATCTCGACTACGATCTCTCGAACGTCATGTTCATCACGACGGCGAACAGCCTGCATTCGATTCCGATCCCGTTGCAGGACCGCATGGAGATCATCCGGATTCCCGGTTATACGGAGCTGGAGAAGTTGCACATCGCGGAAAAGTATCTCCTGAAGAAGGAGTTGGAGACTCACGGTTTGACGACGGAGAATCTCAAGTACGGCGAAGCGTCGATCAAGGCGATCATCCGCCACTACACCAAAGAGGCAGGCGTCCGGAACCTGGAGCGCGAGATCGCGACGATCTGCCGAAAGGCCGCCAAGGAGATCGCCGAGAAGGGTCGCGACAAGTGCATCCATGTCACGCCCAAGTCGCTTCACAAGTACCTGGGCGTGCACAAATTCCGATACGGTGTCGTGGAGGAAAAAGATCAAATCGGTCTCACGACGGGGCTTGCCTGGACGGAGTTCGGAGGCGAGCTTCTCACCACGGAGGTCAGCGTCATGCCCGGCAAGGGTAAGTTGACGGTGACCGGCAAGCTCGGGGACGTCATGCAGGAATCCGCCCAGGCGGCCATGAGCTATGTGCGCTCGCGGGCGGACCAACTGGGCATTCCCAGGCATTTCTACCAGAGGTTCGACATCCACTTGCACGTCCCCGAGGGCGCGGTTCCCAAGGACGGGCCGTCCGCGGGCATCACGATGGCCACGACGATCGCTTCCGCGCTCTTGAAGATCCCGGTGCGCAAGGACGTGGCGATGACGGGCGAGGTGACGCTGCGCGGCCGTGTCTTGCCGATCGGCGGACTCAAGGAAAAGGTGATGGCGGCCCACCGGGGCGGGATCAAGACGATCATCATTCCGAAAGAAAACGAGAAGGACATCGAGGAAATCCCGAAAAAGATCCTCAAGGACATCAAGATCATCCTCGTGGACCACATGGATCAGGTCCTGAGAAACGCCTTGGCCGTGGACGATCCGGACTCCTTGTTCAAGAAGGTCGAGGAAAATCCGGTCTTGGAGAGCGCGCCGAAGACGGGTGTTTTCCCTCCGCCCGTTCCGCCTCCGGCGGCACCGAAAGGCGAAGCCCCGCCCGTACATTAATATTGAAGTTTTGGGGACGGCTTGTTACCGAAGCGGCCCTGGGCGTGTAGCTCAGCGGTAGAGCACCTCGCTTACACCGAGGGGGTCACAGGTTCGAATCCTGTCGCGCCCACTCAGACTATGAGGTTGTGGCTTCAGTGGGGACGTAGATCAATCGGTTAGATCGTCGCCCTGTCACGGCGAAGGTTGCGGGTTCGAGCCCCGTCGTCCCCGCTGAGTCCACAAAGGCCCCGATATCGAACAGCTGACCCACGTCAAGGCGGTCCTCTTAGGAATCCTTCAAGGATTCACCGAATTTCTTCCGGTCAGTTCCTCGGGGCATTTGGTGCTGGCGCAGCATTTCTTCGGCCTGGGGGAATCCAGCCGCATCCTGGCGTTCGACGTCGCGCTGCACTTCGGCACTCTGCTTGCGGTCGTCTACGCCTACCGGCGGGAACTCTGGTCCATGCTGACCGGCCAATCCTGGAGGCTGTTGCTCCTTGTCGGTTTGGCGACCCTTCCGGCGGTCGCCGTGGGTCTGGGCCTGAAATCGCTCATCGAAAAGACCTTCGTTTCCCCCGTCGAGTCGGCGGTCGAGATCCTCGTGACCGGGGCCGTTCTCTGGTGGACGAAGCGATTCGCGGGAGAGGCCCATCGAGAGCCGGCGCCGGGATCGGCGCTGGCCGTCGGGACCGCGCAGGCCGTCGCGATTTTGCCCGGGATCTCCCGTTCGGGGATGACGATCGCCACGGGGCTCTTTTGCGGTTTCAGCCGGGAGACGGCGGCGCGGTTTTCTTTTCTCATGTCGATTCCCGCGATCGGAGGCGCCTGTCTTTTGGAAGCCAAGGACCTGGCCCATTTCCCCCACGCGTTATGGCCGCAGGTCGTGCTCGGGACGGCCGTGTCCGCCGTCACCGGATTCCTTTCCATACGCTGGCTGCTGGGAGTCATCAGCCGGGGCCGTTTGCACTATTTTGCCTACTATTGCTGGGCGGTCGGACTTGCGGCCCTTCTGGCCCTCTTGATTTTTTAGTTGTCTTTTCGGGGGGATTCGTCTAGTTAAGGCCCCCTAAACTATTGAATTTTAGCTGTTTATTATCATCAACCAATTGAAAGAAAGGGGATATCCAATGAAGAAGACGAAACTCGCTTTGGCCGCCGGAGCCGCCATGCTCCTATCGGCCACGGTGGCCCAGGCTCTCGACCTGAACTGGGTGGACAAGAACACCGTCATCGTCGACAGCACGTTCCAGGTCAGCAAGCCCGGCAAGCAGTGGGATACGCAGAAGACCAACGACTGGGCCGCTCCGGTCAAGTGGGTCCTCCACAAGGAAGGCGCCAACCCGGTCATTTGGCTCCGTTACGACCAGGCCGTCCGCGGCAAGACCGCGCACGATTACGCCAAGGACGTGCAGTCGCGTCTGAAGTCCCGCGGCATCTCGGACCTCCGCATCCGCAATCAGGTCATCAGCGGACGGAACGTCTCGCTCATCTCGGGTGTCGATAACGCCAGCGGATTCCGTTACCTGGTGGGCGTGTGGCGGAACCGGAACAAGGGTTTCAACCTGGAGTGCACGGCGGAAGCGAAGGATTTCAGCGTTTACGAGCCGCATTGCATGGCCTCGATCCAGTCCGCGCGCATTCTCCGCGAGGATTGATCCGGTCGTGGTTTGAGTTCTTGAAGAGGGGATCGGCCTCCGGCCGATCCCCTCTTGTCTTTTTCGTGCGGGGGATTAAGATTCCGACATCAAAACAAAGGGGGAGTCATGAAAATCAGCCTTGCATCTCTTCTTGCCGCGGCCGGTCTTCTGGCCGCGTCGTCGGCCGGTGCCGTCGATTTGAAGTGGTCGGGGACGACCTGCTTCACCATGGACAGCAGCTTCTACATGTGCAAGCCGGACGACAAGTGGGACACCCAAAAGACGGAAGAATCGACCCGGCCCGTCAAGCTCGTTTACGCCAAGTCGGGCGCGAATCCCGTCATCTGGATCATTCTGGACAACCTCGCCTCGGCCCCGTCCGCGTCCGACTACGCGGCTAAGGTCCGTTCCCGTTACGAGTCACGCGGTTTGAAGGACATTACGACGACCAAGGAGGTCGTTGGTGGCAAGGACGTTTACATCGTCAGCGGGGAGGATACCGCCAAGGGTTCACGTTTCAGCGCGGCGCTCTTTTGGAGATCCGGCTTGAACAAGGTTCTCCAGATTGAGTACACGGCGGGCACGCAGGATTTCAGCACGTATCAGCCTCAATTCATGGCGACCGTCGCTTCGGTGCGGGACGTGAGGTAGACGAACGGACGTCTCGCAGACGTTTCTTGATTTCCGCTTCGTAACCGTTCTCCGTTGGTTCGTAGTAACGCCGCCCCCGCAGTTTTTCCGGGAGATAATCCTGGGCGACGACCTGTCCCTCGAAGTCATGGGGGTACTTGTAGTCTTTCCCGTATTTCAGATCCTTCATCAGCTTCGTCGGGGCATTCCGGAGATGGAGCGGCGTCGGGAGGTACCCTTCCTTGACGATGTCTTCCTTGGCCTTGAGATAGGACAAATAGCTCGCATTGCTTTTGGGGGCGCAGGCCAAGTACGTCGCGGCCTGCGCGAGCGGTATCCATCCCTCCGGCATGCCGACGAAATCGAAGGACTGTTGCGCCGCGACGGCGACCTGGATCGCCTGGGGGTCGGCGTTGCCGACGTCCTCCGAGGCGAAGATCACCATCCGGCGCGCGAGAAAGAGCGGCTCCTCTCCGGCCTCCAGCATGCGGGCGAGCCAGTAGACGGCGGCGTCTGGGTCCGAGCCGCGCATGGATTTGATGAAGGCGGAGATGACGTTGTAATGTTCCTCCCCCGCTTTGTCATAGAGGAGTGATTTTTTCTGAAGGGCCTGTTCGGCCACGTTCTTCGTGATCCGCGGATCATTCTTTGGGAGCAAGGTCGCGCAAATCTCAACGGTGTTGAGGGCGCGCCGCGCATCGCCGTCGGAGGTCGCCGCGACGAAGTCCAGGGCCTCGTCGTCGATCTTCAACTTGAGGGCGCCCAGGCCCCGAACCTTGTCCTCCAAGGCGCGGCGGACGATGCGGGACAGCTCCTCCTCGGCAAGCGGCCCAAGCACGTAGACCTTGGTGCGCGAGAGGAGGGGGCCGATGACCTCGAAGGACGGGTTTTCGGTGGTGGCGCCGATCAACGTGATGGTCCCGTCCTCGATGTGGGGCAGGAGGGCGTCCTGCTGGGCCTTGTTCCAGCGGTGGATTTCGTCGACGAAGAGAATCGACTTTTGGCCCTCGAAGCGTTGTTGGCGGCGGGCGAGTTCGATGACCTCCTTGAGCTCCTTCACGCCGGTCAACACCGCAGAGAGGGCGTGGAATGAGGAGCGGGTATGGTGCGCGATCACGCGGGCGAGCGTCGTCTTGCCCGTGCCCGGAGGTCCCCAGAGGATGAGCGAGGGGACCTGGTCCGTCTCGATCTGCCGCCGGAGGGGGCGACCCGGGCCGACCAAGTCCTCCTGGCCCACGAGTTCATCGAGGGTCTCCGGGCGCATCCGGTCGGCCAGGGGATGCCGGGCCTTGGAGTCCTTCGTTGTCCCGGCTGGAGGGGTTTCGAAAAGGTCGTTCACGTGGACTTACTAACGAGACCGCCCCTAAGACGCAAGTCCGAGAGGACTTTCCTCAACGGTCTCGTAGTACGACAAGTCGCAGTGGATTTTAAACGGACGACTTGTTGTAGGCTAATCCCTATGTTAAAAATCCGCAATGCTCCGCGCCCTCCAGATCCGCAATTTCGCCCTCATTGAGAACGCCGAAATCGAGCTGGGAGAGGGTCTCAACGTCCTTTCGGGAGAGACCGGGGCGGGCAAGTCGATCCTCATTCAGGCCTTGGACCTCCTGCTGGGAGGCCGTGGGTCCTCGGAATTGATCCGTCAAGGCGAGGACGAATCCGAAGTGACGGGGTTGTTTGTCCGCGGGGCCGATGAGGTGAGCCTGCGCCGCGTGATTTCCCGGAGCGGCAAGAACCGCGCCTACTTGAACGAGCGGCCGGTTCCCGTCTCGGTCTTGGAGCAATCGGGCAGGGAGTTGGTCGACCTCGCCGGGCAGCATGAGCACCAAGTCCTTCTCGATCAAGACCGCCATTTGACCCTCCTCGACGAATTCGCCGGGTTCGGTGCCGATTCCGCCTTGGACCGCTACCGCTCGGAGTACGCCGCTTATACGTCCCTGGCCGGGCAAAGGCGGGACCTGGAGGCGAAGGCGCGCGAGTCCCGCGAGCGCGAGGAGTTCCTCCGGTTTCAACTCCGCGAGATCGGCGAAGCGGCCGTCCGTCCGGGCGAGGAGGAAGCCCTCCTTCAGGAGAAGGACGTTTCCAAACACGCCGTGCGCCTGCGCGAAGCGGGCGTACGGGCCGAGGAGGCGCTGGAGTCGGGCGAGGACGCCGTTCTTCAGAGGGTCTCTCGCGTTGCCAAGGACATCCGACAGGCCTCGCAACTCGACGGCGGACTTTCCGAGACGGCGGCCCGACTGGACGCGGCCCTCTGCGAGTTGCAGGATGTCGCGCGTTACCTCGGCGCCTACGGGGAGAGGGTTTCCTGCGATCCGGAACGCCTTCAGGCCGTTGAGGACCGTCTCGCTCTGATCGCCCGGTTGAAAAAGAAGCACGGCGGAACGGTCGAAGCTCTGCTGGAAAAGGAGAAGGAGCTGCGGCAGGGGCTCGCGCTGCTCGATGACTTTGAGGGCGAGGCGTCACGGATCGACGCGGAGATCGCAGCTCACGAAAAAAAAATGCTCCGTCTCGCGCGGGAGATCACCCAGGCGAGACAGAAGGCCGCCGGGGATCTCGAAGTCAAGATCATCCGGGAGCTTAAGGATCTGGGCATGTCCTCCGCCAAGTTCACCGTGTCGCTCAAGCCTCTGAAGAGCGGGGCCCCGGCCGGAGGAGTTTTCTTGGGGGATCGGGGCGCGGACGAGGGCGAATTCCTGGTCGCGCCTAATATGGGCGAGGGCATGCATCCCCTGGCCAAGATCGCCTCGGGCGGCGAGCTTTCCCGCGTCTTTCTCGCGATCAAGAAGGTGTTGGGCGTGGTCCGGGGCGCCGAAACGTGCGTTTTCGACGAGGTCGATTCCGGCATCGGCGGGCGTATCGCGGAGGTCGTCGGCCGCAATCTGGCCGAGATGGCCCGGCGCCGCCAGGTGCTCTGCATCACGCACCTTCCGCAGATCGCCTGTTATGCCGCCCATCACTTCATGATCCGGAAGGAGACGGAGAAGGGGCGGACTCACACGAAGGTGCAGCGCCTTCAGACGGTCCAACGCGAGGAGGAGATCGCCCGCATGCTCGCGGGGGTCAAGGTTACGGATCAGGCGATGGCGCACGCGCGCGAGATGCTCAAGAGCGCCGGCAACCAACAATAGTGAGTGAGTACACCCCAGATCAGCTTTGCTGATCTGGGGCGACGGAACGAACGATGAAATCACAAATGAACAGATGGGGGATTCAGGGGGAGAGCGGTATCGCCCCCTGACTTTTATGGATGAACTGGACGCGTTGGAGCGGGCATTGAGAGGGATGGACGTGGACGGTTACGAGATCTACGCCCTGGAGAACCGTCAGTTCTCGGTGGAGGCCAAGGAGGGACAAATCGACTCGGTGGATGAGGCGGTGGAGCGCGGCGCGGCCGTGCGCCTCTTCAAGGGGCGAAAGACGAGTTTCGCCAGTTCCAGCGGCCTGTCCGTCCCTTTTCTTGAAAGGATGGCCTTGCTTGCTTACAATACCCTGTCCGTGGTCGAGGAAGGGCCGGTGATCGCCCTGCCCGCGGCTCGCGAAACCGCCGGGCCTTCCCAAGCCGCCGTTTCTCCGGGCGACCGTTCGGTCAAGCTTCGGATGGCCCTCGACCTGGAGAAGTTCGCCAAGCAATACGACCGCCGGGTCGCGCGCGTGAGGGACGCTTCGTACGGGGAAGAGGTGAGGACGGTGACCCTGCGAAACTCGACGGGGCTGGAAACCCGATGGACGGCCGCCCGGCACGAGCTCTCGCTCATGGTCATGGCGGAGGACGCCCAGGGCCAGGAAATGGCGTGGGAGAACGATTTCGCGGCGGACGAAGCCCGGCTGGATCCGGAGAGGACGGCTCGGGAAGGGGCCGAGAAGGCCGTTTCCCAATTGGGCGGCAGGCCCGTTGCAACCCAAAAGACACCGGCCCTCTTGGATGCGACGGTTGCCGCGTCCTTCTTGGGGGTCCTGTCCTCCTCCTTTTTCGGGGACCAGGTCCTCAAGAGCCGTTCGGCCCTTTGCGGGCGTCTGGGAGAGACGATTTACGGCGGCGGCGTGACGGTCGTCGACGACGGGAGGCTCGAGGGGGGCTACAACAGTTTTCCCTTTGACGGCGAAGGCGTTACGTCGGCTCGCCACGCGGTCGTCGAGAGGGGGGTGCTCAGTCGGTTCCTTTATGACTTGGCGTCCGGTGTTCAAGCGGGAGTCCCGAGCACGGGCAACGCGATCCGGCCCGCCGTCAAGGAGCCGCCGCGCGTGGGGGCGACCAATTTTTTCATTGAGGCGGGAGACCTGAATCTGGAAGAACTTCTCCGCCGTCTGGGGACCGGACTGTGGGTGAGGGACGTGATCGGCGTTCATACGGCGGATCCGGTGACGGGCGATTTTTCCCTGGGCGCCAGCGGGG
The DNA here is from genome assembly GCA_035454885.1 of bacterium. Taxonomy (NCBI): domain Bacteria; species bacterium. The sequence goes on along the minus strand of DATIGE010000013.1, from coordinate 28,909 downwards.
TGTGGATCGACGGCGGAAAACGGTCTTTTCCCGTCCGGGGTGTGACGATTTCGGGGAATCTGCATGACCTTCTGAAACGCGTCACAGCCGTGGGGAAGGAGATGCGGCGTTATCACGCCTTTGGGGCGCCGCCCTTATTGATCGAATCCATTGATGTTGGGGGAATCTGAAGCGTGAAAATTGAATGTTACGGCCTGACGGACGTCGGCAAAAAACGCGAAAAGAACGAGGACAGCCTCCTCGTCAACGCGGACTTGGGCGTTTTCATGGTGGCCGACGGCATGGGCGGCCATCTGGGCGGAGAGTTCGCCAGCAAGATCGCCGTCAAAACGGTTGAGGAGACCCTTCAAAAACTCTTGAGTGATCCGGAGTCGACGATCGCCACCGACCACGTGTTCGACCGTTCGGACCCGGGGGAGCTCCTCAAATACGCCATCCGTGTCGCTTCCCAGCGTATCTACGATGAGGCCTGCCGCAACACGAACCTCCGCGGCATGGGCACCACGGCGGTGGTCCTCTTTCTTCAGGACGGCAAGGGGTTCATCGCCCACGTCGGCGACAGCCGGGCCTATCTGATCCGCGACGGGGCGATCCGCCAGTTGACGGCCGACCACTCGCTCGTGGCCGAGCAGCTCCGCGCGGGTTTCATCACGGAGGATGAACTCAAGCACCACAAATTCAAAAACATCATCACCCGGTCGGTGGGATTTCAGAACGAGGTCGAGATCGATCTCCTGATTCGCGATCTGGAGGTGGGGGACCGTTTTCTCCTGTGTTCGGACGGACTGACCAACCTGGTCGAGGACACCGATCTCCATAAGGTCGTCCTCAAGAGCGCACCCAAAGAGGCCTGCCGGAAGCTCATCGACCTCGCCAACAAGCGGGGCGGCGACGACAACGTCACCGTCGTCATCGCTAACGTCCTCGCCACGGATTGATCTGCCGCAATGCATTACAAAGTGGAAAGGGACCGGGCAGAATTGAATTGACAGCCCCCGAAGACCCTTGTTAGGTAGTTTTTACTCGCCCGAAAGATTTAACCCCTTAATTTAAATAAGTAAAAGACCAGGGAAAGGACCGGAGACGATTGGATCAGAAAAACGGGAAACTCATGCGTCGATTCGTCGATAAGGGGCTCATGAGCTACCACGTCTATCTTATTCCGGAAAATAACTCCAAGATCCGCAAGTTCAGGCTGAGACCGCGAAGCATCCTGGGCATGTCGGGGTTGGCCGTGGCCGTGGCTCTACTCCTCGTCCTCGCTGCCGTGGGATTCTTGCATTACCGTTCGCTCTACGCTTCTCTCGAAAAGGAGCACGAGACGATTCGGGCCTATGAGAAGGAGAGGGTGGATCTCCTGGGCAAGGTCGCGATGTTGGAAAGCACGGTCGGTGAGACCGAGAAGATGGCGGGCAAGCTCGCCGCCCTCGTCGGGTCGGAGCGGGTATCGATCGAAAAAGGCATCGGTCCGATTCCGTCCGCTCCTTCCGCCTTTGAGCCAGAAAAGTTGGACAGTTTGGAAGACCGGGTGGTCACGCTCCAAGACAAGATCAAGGAGCTGACCAAGATCCAGGAAGACAAGCTGACGTACATCGCCTCCACGCCGTCCGTCTGGCCGGTCAAGGGCTGGGTGACGAGCGACTTCGGTTACCGGCGCTCCCCGTTCACCCTCGCCGCCGATTTCCACGAGGGGATCGATATCGCCGCGGCCCGGGGTACGCCCGTGTCGGCGCCGGCGGACGGGGTCGTTACCTTTGCGGGATACAAGGGCGGATACGGCAAGATGGTCGTCATCGACCACGGCTTTGGAATCGTGACCAAGTACGGCCATACGTCTGAATTCTTCGTGAAGGAAGGCGACCGGATCAAGCGCGGCACAAAGATCGCCCTCGTGGGCAGCACGGGGCATTCCACCGGTCCGCATCTTCATTATGAAATCTACTCGGACGGCGTTCCGGTCGATCCGATGAAGTACATCCTGAAATAACAAAAAAGGCCTCCTCTCCGCCTCAGGCGGAGAGGAGGCCCTCTTTCGTTCCCAAACAGTCAAATCAAATTACCACTCGCAGCCGTAAGCGCCCATTGCTTGCTTGGAAGCATCCAGGGCCGACTTGCAGGCCATCGCGAGACCGCTCTTGCCTTCCGGCGTCGCGGCGACCTTCTTCCACTCGGCGACCGTCGTGTCGAAGGCGCCCTTCATCGCCGCCTGTGCCGCCTCGGGGATCTTGCCCTTCAGGCAGCTCTGGTACTTCGTGATGTAGTCGTCGCACTCCGGAACGCCGACGGAATCGCCGGACGGGGCGGCGGCGGGAGCGGTCGTGCCGGCCGCAGGCGCCGTCGCCGCGGGAGCCGAGCCTTCCTTCTTCGTACAACCGCTGACGGCGACGGCCGCGAGCGCGAAGACGAATAGCAGGGTGGTTGCTTTCTTCATGAATCCTCCTTGGTTAGGGCGGCAATGAATCAAATTCGAGGCCCCGCTGCAAGAAAATTTTGTATAGCTTTCAGGGGCTTCCCGTGCGTATATCCCGCCCCCGTATGCTGAATCTCGCCCGCAGGATCTTCGGCACGAAGAACGACCGGGAACTCAAAAAAATCCGGCCCCTCGTCGAGAGGATCAACGGCCTGGAGCCGTCCCTTCAAGCCCTGACCGACGACGGACTTCGAGGAAAAACCGGTGCTTTCAAGGAACGTCTCTCCCGAGGCGAAGACTTGGACGCTCTCCTGCCGGAGGCCTTCGCCGTTGTCCGCGAGGTCTCCCGCAGGGTCCTCAACATGAGGCACTTCGACGTCCAGTTGATCGGCGGGACGGTCCTCCACAAGGGCAAGATCTCCGAAATGAAGACGGGCGAGGGCAAGACCTTGGTCGCGACGCTGCCGGTCTACCTGAACGCGCTGGAGGGGCGCGGCGTCCACGTCGTGACCGTCAACGACTACCTCGCCCGCCGCGACGCCGAATGGATGGGGCAGATCTACCGGGCCCTGGGCCTCTCCGTCGGGGTCATCGTCCACGGCCTGAACGACCGCGAGCGCAAGGCGGCCTATGCCTCGGACATCAGCTACGGCACCAACAACGAGTTTGGCTTCGACTACCTGCGCGACAACATGAAGTACTCCCTCGAAAACTACGTCCAGAGGGAGCTCAACTACGCGATCGTCGACGAGGTGGACTCGATCTTGATCGACGAATCGCGCACGCCGCTCATCATATCCGGACCGTCCGAGGAATCGACCGACAAGTATTACCGGATCGACGTCGTCATCCCCAAGCTCACGCCGGGGGTCTTGAAGGAAGAGAAGGGCGTGAAGACGATGACGAACGACTACGTCGTCGACGAGAAGAGCCGGACGGTGGTGCTGACGGAGGAGGGCGTCGCGAAGGTCGAAAAAATCTTGGGCGTCCAGAACCTCTACGACCCGGCGAACATCGAGATCCTCCACCACGTGAACCAGGCCCTGCGCGCTCATTCGCTCTTCAAGAAGGACGTCGACTACGTGGTCAAGGACGGCAAGGTGACCATCGTCGACGAGTTCACCGGGCGCCTCATGCCGGGACGACGCTGGAGCGACGGGCTGCACCAGGCCGTGGAGGCCAAGGAAGCCGTCACCATCGAGAACGAGAACCAGACGCTCGCGACGATCACCTTCCAGAACTACTTCCGCATGTTCCGAAAGCTCGCCGGCATGACGGGCACGGCCGACACCGAGGCCCAGGAGTTCGCCAAGATCTACAACCTGGAAGTCATGGCGATTCCGACGAACCGTCCCATGATCCGCAAGGACGAGGCCGACGTCATCTACAAGACCGAGCGGGAGAAGTTCAGTCAAGCGATCGAAGAGATCAAAGAACTGCACGCCAAGGGGCGCCCGATTCTTGTCGGGACCATTTCCATCGAAAAATCGGAAAAACTCTCCGCCCTGCTCAAGAGGGACGGGATTCAACATCACGTGTTGAACGCCAAGCAGCACGAACGGGAGGCGGAGATCGTCGCCCAGGCCGGACGTTTTGGCGCCGTCACCATCTCCACCAACATGGCGGGCCGGGGCACGGACATCGTGCTCGGAGGAAATCCCGAGTTCATGGCCAAGAACAAGGTCAATCGCGACGAGGACCCTGCGGGTTACGAAGCGGCGTTGGCGGCGTTTCGCAAGCAATGCGAGGCCGAAAAGGAAAAGGTCATCGCGGCGGGGGGGCTGCACATCGTCGGGACGGAGCGGCACGAGTCCCGGCGGATCGACAACCAGCTCCGGGGCCGCGCCGGTCGCCAGGGAGATCCCGGTTCCACGCGCTTCTACCTCTCGCTCGAGGACGACTTGCTCCGGATCTTCGGCTCGGAGCGCATCAGCGCCATGATGGACCGGATGGGCATCGAGGAGAACGAGCCGATCACGCACCCCTGGATCACGAAGGCGATCGAAGGCGCGCAGAAGAGGGTGGAAGGCCACAACTTTGACCTGCGCAAGCACCTGCTCGACTACGACGATGTCATGAACCAGCAGCGGAAGACCGTTTACGGGCTCCGCCGGGAAATCCTCTCCGGAGAAAAGACGCGGGACAAGGTTCTCGACATGATCGACGAACTGGTGACGGAATTGGTCGACGAGTTCGTGCCGGAAAAGGGCGGAACGAACGTCGACATGACCCCCGTCGACGAGCGCATCCGCAAGATCTTCGACGTCGCCGCCGATTGGAATTCTTGGGGGGTGACGAACTTCACGCAGGAGGCGGTCGGCAAGGCCCTCTTTGAGAGACTGCAAAGCGCCTATGAAGAGCGCGAGGGCAAGTACTCGGCGCCGATCCTGCAGGAGGTCGGTCGGGTGGTCCTGCTCTCGACGCTCGACCAGCTCTGGAAGGACCACCTCCTCTCGATGGACCACCTGCGCGAGGGCATCGGGTTGCGCGGCTACGGGCAGAAGGATCCGCTCCTCGAGTACAAGCGCGAGGGTTTTTTGATCTTCCAGGGGATGATCCGCGAGTTCCGCGAGGACGTCTTGGAAAAGGTCTTCCACGTCCAGATCGCCGAGGAGAGGCAGGTGGCTCAAATGAAGGCGGCCCCCCGGGCCGCGGCGCGGATGGTCTTGAGCCGCGGTCCCGCGGGAGAGGCGCCCCCGGCGGCGAAGCCCGGCCCCGGCATCATCTCCCAAGTCCCGCGCGCCGCAGGGATCGGTCCCCTGGGGCTCGCCGCCGGTCAAAAACAGGCGGCTCCGGCGCCTCAGGTTCCCGCCCACGCCGAGGCCCACGCCGGCCGGAACGACCCATGCCCCTGCGGGTCGGGCAAAAAGTACAAAAAATGCCACGGGGCTTAGACCCTCAACCTCCTATGAGAAATCCCTATCGCGTTTCCGGTTTTCGGTTCTCAGGCGTCGCCGCCGGCATCAAGAAGACGGGGAAACCGGATCTTGCCCTCATCGTCTCCGACGTGCCGGCGACAACGGTCGCGGCCTTTACGACGAATCTGGCCCGGGCGGCGCCCGTCCTGGTTTCCCGGAAGAACGCCCGCTCGGGTGTTTGCCGCGCGATCGTCGTCAACAGCGGCAACGCCAATGCCTGCACCGGCGCGAGAGGTCTGAGGGATGCGGAGTCGATGGTGCGCGCGACGGCGAAGGCATTGAAGGTTCCCGAAAAACACGTGCTGGTCTGTTCGACGGGCAAGATCGGAGTGCCCCTGCCGATCCAAGAAATCGTCTCCAGGATTCCCAGGGCCGCAAAGGCGCTTTCGCGGGATGGACTGAAACGCAGCGCCCAGGCCATTTTGACCACGGACAACGGCGCCAAGCTCGCGCACGCGGAAGGAAAGATCGGCGGCAAGCCGTATCAGATCGCCGGATTCGCGAAGGGCGCGGGGATGATTGAGCCGCATATGGCGACGATGCTGGCCTACGTTCTCACCGATGCCTTCGTCCCAAAAGACGTCCTCCGTGTCCTTTTCCGGAATTGCGTCGATGAGACCTTCAACCGCGTGACGGTGGACGGCGACATGTCGACCAACGACACGGCGGTCGTGCTCGCCAACGGGCTCGCGGGAAACCGGGCGTTCAAGCTCAGAACGCCCGAGTGCCGCAGGTTCGCCGAAAACCTCTACAACGTGATGGATTCGCTCGCCCGCCAGATGGTGATGGACGGGGAGGGGGCGACCAAATGCGTGGCGATCGACGTCAGGAACGCCAAAACGGACGCCGATGCCCGCAAGATCGCTTACGCGGTCGCGAATTCGCCCCTGGTGAAGACCTCGTTCTTCGGGGAAGACCCCAATTGGGGGCGCGTCCTGGGCGCGGCGGGCCGGGCGCGGGCCACTCTGAATCCCGACCGGGTCACGATTCACTACGGGAACGTGTGCGTGGCCCGGCGGGGCCAATCGACCGGCGTTGCGGCCGATCGGAGGGCCAAGGCCGTCATGAAGGCCCCGTCCTTCACGGTCACCTTCGACTGCCGGCTGGGCCGGGGGGCGTTCCGAGTCTATTCTAGCGACCTCACGCTGGAGTATGTTACGATCAATTCCTGCTACCGCACCTGACCGGCGGTAGCGGTTATGCCTAAATTCAAATTCGTCAGCATCAACGAGTTCATCAACAAGTACAGCGACCTCGTCCTGGCCGCCCTGGTCCTCTGCGTCCTGGGGATGATCATCGTCCCGCTGCCGACCTGGATTCTGGACATCCTCTTGACCGTCGACTTGGCGATCGCCGTCATCATCCTCCTGGTCGCCTTGTACATCTCCGACGCCCTGAAGATCGCGTCCTTTCCGACGATCCTCCTGATCACGACCCTTTACCGCCTCGCCCTCAACATCGCCTCGACGCGCCTCATTTTGGCCGAAGGGCACGCGGGAGAGGTCATCCACGCGTTCGGGAGCTTCGTCGTCGGGGGGAACTACGTCGTCGGCGGGATCCTCTTCGCCATCATCACGTTGATCAACTTCATCGTCATCGCCAAGGGCGCCGAACGCGTTTCCGAAGTCGGCGCGCGCTTCACCCTGGACGCCATGCCCGGCAAGCAGATGTCGATCGATGCCGACCTGCGCGCCGGCATCATCAACATGGAGCAGGCGCAAGAGAGGCGTTCCACCCTCCAGCGCGAGTCGCAGCTCTACGGCGCGATGGACGGCGCGATGAAATTCGTCAAGGGAGACGCCATCGCCGGCATCATCATTTGCCTCATCAACATCGTCGGGGGGTTCGTGATCGGGGTCCTGCAGAGGGGCATGGCGTTCGGCGACTCCGCCAAACTCTATTCCCTCATGACGATCGGCGACGGGCTCGTCGCCCAGATCCCGGCGCTCGTGATTTCCGTCTCCGCCGGCGTGGTCGTGACCCGCGTGGCCTCGGAGACCAAGGAAGGCTCGAACCTGGGCCGCGACATCGTCCAACAGGTGACCGCCTACCCGAAAGCCCTGGTCATCACGGCGATCCTGCTCCTCACCTTCGCGCTCATTCCGGGTCTGCCGAAGTTGCCGTTCTTCATCCTCTCGGCGGCCTTGGCGTCGCTCGCGTTTTTCCTCGCGCGCGGCAAGGCCAAGAAGATCCAGGAGATCTCCGAGACGCCCAAGGAGGAAGTGGTCAAGAAGGCGGTGGCCAAGCACGGGGACGTGCTCCCCTTCATCATGCCGTCGCCGATTTCGCTGGAAGTGGGCGCGGACATGATCCCCTACGTCGACGACAGCCAGGACGGCGGGCGGTTCATCAACGAGCTGATTCCGCTGCTCCGCCACGGGCTCTATTACGAGTTGGGCGTGAATTTCCCCGGCATCCAGGTGCGCGGTCAGACGATCGACATGGACCCGGAGAGTTACGTCATCAACATCAACGAAATCCCCGTCGCCCGCGGCAAGATCGAGAAGGGCTGCATCCTGGTGGGCGAATCGCTCGAACAGCTCCAGCTTTTCAACATCACGGGCCGCGAGACCCTGCACCCGATCGACAACTCCGTCGTCACGTGGATCTCCGCCGAGTTCAAGGACATCGCGACCCAGGCGGGATTCCGGATGTGGGACGTCTCCGAGTACCTGATCCTGCATCTTTCGTTCATCCTGCGAAAACACTCGCACGAGTTCCTGGGCGTCCAGGAGGTGCAGACGATGCTGACCGAGCTCGAGAAGACGCATCCGGCGCTCGTCAAGGAGCTCGTGCCCAAGGTGATCACGGTTCTGCAGCTCTCCGAGGTCTTCCAGCGACTGGTTCAGGAGGACATCTCCATCCGCGACCTGAAAAACATCTTCGCGACGATGGCGCAGTGGGGCGAGGTCGAGCGCGACACGGTGGCCTTGACCGAGCACGTGCGCGCGGGGCTCAAGCGCTACGTCACGCACAAATACGCGGGACAGACCGGCACGCTTGCGGTGTACCTGCTCGACCCGGACATCGAGGAGATGATCCGGGCCGCGATCCGCAAGACCGACAAGGGGAACTACCTGGCTCTGGAGCCCGAGACGACGCAGGAGATCGTCGAGTCGGTGGGGCGCGAAATCGCCAGCCACCCGCTGCCGCCGGGGGCGAAGCCGCCGGTCATCCTGACCATCTCCGAGGTCCGGCGCTATTTTAGGAAGATTATCGAGCTCGAATTCCCGCAGCTGGCCGTCCTGTCCTACCAGGAGCTTTCGGAGAATCTCCGCATCCAGCCCATTGCGCGGATCGCGCTGCCCGGCCAGGCCCAGGCAGCCTAGGGGTTTTCTCCAGTCATATTGGGGTCTTAGGTCCCACCTCCGTCGAAGGCCCCATGCCGATCAAGATAAATTACTTAATAATTTCAATTAACTGCAAATTTGGCATCGGGGGGCCAATTCGGCTCAAAAATTGCATCTTTGACTCCGGACACAACTTTTGCCGGGCTGTGTCGATAACGTAATTGGCGCTTTGCGCCTTAAGAAAGGGAATGGTTCGTGGGGCCAAATCCGATACCAGTCGTGATCACCTTTGGGGCGGCGAACAGCGGTGCCGCCCAGTCGGGAAATAACGTCGCGACCGCCCCGCAGTTTGGCGCCGGCATCTTGATCGGAGGGGGGGCGTTCCCTGGCAGCCCGTCCACCGGCAATACGCCCGACTCGCGTCCGGATGTTTCCATCGTCTTGCCGGATCGGCGGACCGCGGAGGCCTTGTCCGAAGCGCTCCGGATCTCAGGGTTCCGCATCCCCAAGGAGTTTGGGAATTTCCGCATCGTTGTGGCCTCGCCCTCGACCCCCGCGGCGACTGCCGCCGGCATCCCGCTCGAAGTCGGCGACCTCCACAGCCTCCAGACCCTGCTTTCGAATCCAGAGGTCTTGCTGGACGCCCTCACGAACGCCCAACAGCATGCGGAGCTGTCCGTCCTTTCGACCCTCTTGTTGGGTTCCCAAAACGTTTATCCGACGTCGCAGAGATCCACGGGCGACGCCCCGGCATCGGTCTTTGCGAAATTCACTCCGGCCGCCGCCGAGACGAGGCCGGCGGAGCATGGCGCGGCCCCGGCTGCGGCCCCCTCCGACCCGCGGCAAACGGCCGCCGCTGACCGCGGGACGTCCGCGAGGGGCGCCGAGACGGCGCTCCCCAAGGGTTCGGCCGCCGTCGAGACGGCGCGGATTCCCGAGGTGGTTCGAGAGGTCCTGGTTCGCCTGCAGATCCTTCCCCCGGGCGTCAGTACCGACCAGGCCTTGCCGCGTTTGCAGGAGGTCATCCGCCTGTGGACGGCCGAGGGCGCCCCGCAAACGGATTTGCCCGCCGACGTGGTTCGCGTCGTCAACAATTTTCTGGCCTCCGCGGTCCTCGCCACCGCTCTTCCCGGACAACAGGGAACCGCCCCGTCGAGCCCCGAGGCCTCGCGGATGCCGACGAGCCCCTTCGGCAACCCGCTCTTTAGGGAAGGCGGGAAGGCCGACGGCCGCTTCATTCCCCTGACCCGAGCGGATATTGCCCAGGCGGTCATCAACGCATTGAATCAATTTCCGGTGTTGGCTTCGAGAAATCCGATGACCGACCGCGGGGCGGCCCAACCGAACGACGCCGTTCGGCAGGGTCCGGTGGTCCCGCAGGCCGGCCCGGCCGCTGCGAAGGGTTCGGAAAAGGATGCCGCCCCGGCCCGTTTTGCGGAGGGTGCCCGCTTGGAGGCCGGCCTCGACCGGACCGTTCGGGACGGCAAGGCCCAGCCGAGGCTCTCCGGCGACGAGCATCACGAACGGACCGAGACCGCGGACGTCGATCTGGAAAAACGCCGTGCCGCTCATGACCAGGAATCCCATCCCGGATCGAGCGGCGAGGAAGACGCGCACGCCTTGGAGGCCCTCTGGCAGGAATTGCAGGCGGCCTTGGAGCAGGGCGGGTTTGTGACGCCCGAAGGCAACGTGCGCCGTTTGTTGGACGCCATTGAAGGCCGGTCCTTCTTACGTTTGGTCGCCGGCCGGGTGCCGAACGGCCTGGATTTGATCGACGTGCTGGGATTGATCAACGCGCGGATGGGCCTGTCTCCGGAATTCGGGGCCGTCAACGCCGCCCTGCACCAACTCGCGAGCTATCGGACGAAGTGGAAGGGCGACAAGGTCCGCGCCGTCTTGGAGCCCTTGCACGACGCCTTCGTCGCCCTCGATTTGGTCGATTCCGGAATTATCCCCGTCCACGAGGCCGAGATTTCGGCGAAAGACCTCGCCGGTTTCGAGACCCACGCGGCGGCGGCCCAACTCCTCCTGGATCATCCGGCCTGGATGTCCCGGACCGGGGCCGACGACGAGGACCGCCGGGAGCTGGAAAGCGTCCTGCCCGACGTCGAACGCCTGGTGGAGGCCGTCGAAGTACGATTCGCCGCCTTCGCGAATTCGCAAACCCGCCCGGAATACTTTTCCGCCGTCCCGACCGCGCTCCTCAATTAATCGTCTTTAGAGAATCTTCAAGATCGCCCAGATCGAACCAATGAGGACAGCGAGGCCCAAGGCCGCCGCGAGGATTTCCATGATGGAAAAACGGAAGTTGCCAAACCCGATTCCACCCGCCCCGGCGGATTCCGGCAGTTCGAGAGGCCCTTCGCTTCCTGGTTCCATGGGGGCTTCGGGCATCTGCTCCGGCGGAAGCGTCTCCTGGGGCGCGGGCTGGGGTTTGACCGGTGACGCCTTTTTCTTACCGTCCTTGCGGCGCGCCGCGCGCGTTCCCGAAGGCGACTCCTCGGGGCCCTGGGCCTCCGCCGATTCGTCGTCCCGCATCTCTTCGACCGGGACGATTTTCGGTGCGGAGGATGGAGCGGACGACTCGGGTCTCTTGATTTGAGGAGGCTCGAAATCGAACGAAAGCTCCTGGGGGTTCTTGAAGCTCAAGGCCAGGGTCCCCAGGTGGATGATGTCGCCGTCTTGGAGCCGCTTTTCGGACACCCTCTCGCGGTTCACGAACGTTCCGTTCTTGCTGCCGAGGTCGTGGACGATGACGGTGTCGAAGCGTTTTTCGATGCGCGCGTGTTTGCGCGAGATGACGTTCGAGTCGATGACGAACTCGCAGGCCGGATCGCGGCCAATGACCACGTCCTGGTTCTTCTCCTCAAGGACGAAGTGCTGGCCCGTCTGCGGGCCTTCGATCACCTCCAGCGACGGCGCGTTCTCCCGGTCCATCGCCTTGAGGAGCTTCTTCACCATCTTCACTTCAAGAAGATCCGTGTCGGTGATCTCGTAGATCTCCTCGACCTGGTCGGTCGCGGGAATCAAGAACTGGAGCTCAAAGTCCTCGACTTGGATGAGATCGCCGGAGCGGAGGAGGGCCTTTTCGTTGGGTTCCAACAGCTTCTCGTTCAGGTTCGTGCCGTTGTTGCTCTTCAGGTCGCGCACGAAGAACTGAGATCCCTCGCTCAAGATCTCAAAGTGTTTCCGGGAGACGGTGCGGCCGTCCAGGACGATATAGTTGGCATGGTCGCGCCCGATGGTGATCCTCTCCTGGTCCACGCGGAAGACCTGCTTTTCTCCGGTCTTCTTGTTTCTGACGCTGATCTGGGGACGGATTTCCATGAAATGTGTTTTATTGAGGGGAATGCCCCGGCGATTCGGTCCGGGACGGGCCGCTCTCGGGCTCTTTCTTGGGTCCGGTCGGGGGAGGCTCCGGAGCGCGGCAGCCGCCCATCTTGTCGGTCTCCGACTTGGCGAACTTGACCTCCTCGGGGAAACGGTCGCCCGCCGCAACGAGGAACTGGCAGTAGGCGGCCAGCGCCCCGCGCATGTTACGCGTCTGCGTTTCAAGTCCGGCGGCCTCGAAAAGGCTTTGGGGGTGGTTTGGGTTGATCGCGACCGCCTGGCGGAAGGCGATCAGCGCGCCGCGCGCGTCTCCGAGTTTCTTGAGCGCCACGCCCAGGTTGAAATAGGCCGGCAGGAAATCGGGTTTGAGCCGGGCCGCGCTCTGGTAGGCGCCGGCGGCCTCCCCGTGCTTGCCTTGAAGGCCGAACAGGATGCCGATGTCGAAGTGGGCCATCGCGTTGTTCGGGTTTTTCTTTAGGGCGCGCTGAAAGACCTGCATGGCCTCGTCGTAGCGCTTTTGCGAAATGAGCGATTCCCCCATCTTGATGAGATCGTCCTCCGACTTGGGCTCGAGGAGACGGACCTTCTCATCGCAGTCCTTGGCCTTCGTTTCGTCCCCCGTCTGCCGGTAGAGTTCCGCCAAGTGCCGCCACGGCTCGGGGTCGCTGGGGTTGGTCTCGATGGCCAGACGGTATCGGAGGATCGCCTTCTCCAACTGGCCCAGCTTCCGGTAGGTGTCGGCGAGGTCGAGGTGCGCGTGGAAAAGCCGCGTGTCGATCGTCGTCGCCTGCTGGAAGGCGGTCACCGCGCTCTCCCAGTCCTTCTTGGGGTCCGCCGCCTTCTTGGCCTTCTCCAGGTAGACGATGCCAAGATTGAAGTAGGCGTCCGCGTACTTCTTGTCCAGATTGGTCGCCTTGATCAGGGCCTTGATGGCCTTGTCCAGATCGCCGGTCGCCAGATAGACGGCGCCCAGGTGGCTGTGCGGTGCGGCCCACTTGGGTTTCAGTTTCGCGGAGGTCTCCAGCGCCGCGATCGCGAGCGGGAACTGCCCCTTGTACTTGTAGATCAGCCCCAAGTTGTTGAAGGCGTCGGCATAGAGGGGATCGAGCTCGCAGGCGGTCTTGAACTCAACCTCCGCGCGGTCCAGGTCGCTCTTGGAGAGATACGCGACGCCCTGGTTGTTGTGCATCACGGCCAGATCGAGAGGGATGTGCTTCTTGGCCGCGGAGAGAGGGCCGGCGGTGGCCAGGAGGAGCAGGAGCAAAGTGAGGCCTTTGAGTTTCATCGTCATCGCTTATGTCTTCCCGCAACGCGCCTTGAGGTAGAAATTCACTCGTTCTTCCCGGATTTTCGCCCGGTAGGGATTCAAGAGTTTCGCCTTTTGGAGGTTGGCCCGAGCCCGGGTCTTCAGTTCCTCCGAGCCCGTCCGCAAGGCCAGGCCCGCCTGGGCCTCAGCCAACCCCGCGTATGCAAAAACATAATTATAATCCGAATGGATGGCTTCTTCAAAGGCGGCCGCGGCGCGTTGAAAATCGCCTGATTTGAGGGCCAGGGCTCCGTCCGCGTAGCGGAGGTAGGCCAACGGCGACCGCGTTTCGTTCAGGAACGGCAGGAGCTTCTTGGCGTCGAGCCGTTTGCCCTCCTCCGCCGTGATTCGCTCCGTCAGACCGGTCAACGCCTCGTTCATCGTGTCCGGGAAGGAGAAGGGGGCCTCCATCTTTAATCCGCCCATCTCGGTGCGCAGCGCCTGGCCCCCCGGCAGGACGTCCAAGGTGATCACCGCGGCCTTCTTGGGCGCTCTGGCGTGACTGAGGTATTCTTCGAGCAGGATGACGGCCGGTTTCAGCGGATCATCGCCTTTCCGGTAGGGACGGGCGGGTTCGACCCGAAAGGTTTTGGACTCCTCCGGGGGCGTGGGGAACGTCTCGCAGGCCAAAGAGGCCGCTGCTGCCGTAACTGGAGATCCCCAGCAGACGATCATGAGAAAGAGGCTTGCGAGCCGCTTGGAGGACACGTCAGAGGTATAACATTCAGGTAACCCCTCGAAAAGAATTATTAATTTCTTTCGCGCCCGGTCTCTTTGTGATAAAAATTACTTAACCTTAGAACATTCATGCCTCCCCCTGACGATCGCGAAAATACGGAAATTCGGAAGATGGCCGACGAGGAGGGGGGTTATCCCTGCCTGGAGGTCTTGAGCGGGCCCCGGGGACGGGGGCGCTACCGTCTCCAAAAGGGCAACAATACCATCGGCCGCTCGCGGGAAAACGACATTGTCTTGGACGACTCCAGCGTCTCGCGCCGTCATGCCGTGATCGAGGTGGCGGAAAACGGAGCGACCGTCGCCGACCTGGGAAGCCGCAACGGGACCAAGGTGGGCGGGCAAAAGATCAGCCAAGCCGTCTCGCTGGCGCACAAGACCAGGATCAAGGTCGGCGTCTTCCTCCTGCGGTTTCTGACCGGGCCGGCGGAGGAGGAGGTCGACGTCGCACCCGAGCCCGAGCCGGCGTCGGCGCATGAGGTGTCTTCGCCTCACATACCCCAGGATGCCCCTCAAGAACAGCCGAGGTCCGAGCCGATCCCGGCCGAGATGCACCGCGCCCCGGACAACCTGCCCGCGGTGGAGGAAGAGGCGGGAGTCCCGTCGGAGTTGTTGAAGAGCGGCCAGGTCGTCGCCGTCGCCCCGGGAGCGCCCGGAAAAAAGAGAAAATTGTTTTTATTCGGCGTCCTCGCGGTCGTCCTCGTGGCCGCCCTCGCCTACGGGCTCCCCAAGATTCTGAAAAAGGTGAAGGGCCAGGACGGAGGCGTCGCCAAAACGGAGATTTCGGGAAAAACGCCGGGAAAAAGGGAGGAGGGCCCGGCCGGGCAGATCGGCGGAGTCCTCCCCGCTGAATCGTTGCCCGTCGCCGTGCCCGAGATGCAGCCGGTTTTCTTGGACGTCTCCTCCACGCCGATTCCGGCGCGCGTCTTTTTCGGCGAGGAGCCCATCGGCGTGACGCCGCTCCGCACGTCGACCAATCTCAAGTACGGCAAGTGGTACGAAGCCCGGGCCGTCTTCCAGCTCCCCGAGGTCGGAGAAGTGGTGGAGGAGAGGCAGCAATTCAGCCCCCCTCAAGGCGCGACCGTCATGCCCATCAACTTTGCCGGGAAGATCGGCATCTTCAAGGTGGCGAATCTTCCCCGGGACGCCCAGCTCTATCTGGAAGGTTATTTTGAAAAAGACCCGTACCGGGCGAAGCCCATCAAATTCGCGGAAATCGTCTTCGGAAAGCCCATCTACGTGCCCTTCGGCCGCTACATTCTGGAATTGCGCAAGAACCGCCAGCTGGGGCTTTCGCAGACGTATCTGGACGAAGTCGTCTACCGCCGCGAATTCAACCTGGGCGCCGCTCAGACGACTTACACGGTGGACGTGAAGGACGACGACCTCACGTCCTTCCCCGTCCAACTCACCTCCGTGCCGCCGAACGCGAAGGTCTTCATTGACGAAAAGGAAGTGGGCGTGACGCCGTTCAACGGGACCTTCCCGGTGGGCGAACACCTGCTGACGCTGAAGCATGACGGGTATTTCGATTTCGTCCAGGTCGTCAAGATGGAGATCAACATGCCCTACACGGCCGAGGTGCCTCTCAAGACCTCGGCTTCGGGCGAACTCATCAACAAGGCCGACGCCCTGATGAAGGAGTCGCGCTACGCCGAGGCCCTGCCCGTCTTGGTCGACGCATTTTCGAAAAATCCGTCCGATCTGGAGACGGCGCAGATCTCCTACATGGTGGGCCTCTGCTACCTGAAGCAAAAGTCCTACAAAGAGGCCCAGGACTATTTTCTGAAGGCCATGCAGAACGACGCCTACAAGTACGCGGGCCGGCTGGGGATCGCGACGGTCATCTTCGAGCAGGGCGACCGGATGAAGGCCCTGCAACTCCTCGTGGAGGTGCTGGTCTCCGCGGATGACGCCAAGGTGCGGACGGACGGAGGCGCCCTGTTCCAAAGGCTCTCGCCGCTCAAGAGCGTCCTGTACATCACCTCGGAGCCATCGGGGGCGCGGGTGTTCGTGAACGCCTCGGAGGTGGAGCAGAAGACTCCGCTCATCCTACACGACCTGGGCGTGGGGTCGTACAAGATCCTCTTTCGAAAAGAAGGCTACCAAGACGAGGAAATTAAGCTAAACTTAGGTGTCAGCGAGTTTCGGCCGGTGGTGGCCAAGCTCAAGCGCCAATAATCACGCGAACCTATGATGAGATCCCAATCCCGTCCCTCCCCGAACGCAACCGCCGCCGCCGACGCGGAGCGTCAATCCACGTCCCAGTTCCCCGAAATCGAGAGGTTGGTCGAGACGGAGGACTTTGATAGAATCAACAAGAGCTTTACGGCGGCCTATGAGGAGCTTGAGCGGCTCACCAAGGCCAAGGGCGGGATGGGCAAGTCCCGGGACGCCAAGAAGGCCATGAAGGCGATCGAACGGGTGATGGACCTGCTGCGGGAGCTCCTGAAGGTGAAGTACCAGATCCAAGAGGGCGGGAAGGTGGGGTCCTAAGTCCCCATTCAAATTGTGCCCGGTGGAGCAACTGCTCCACGCCCCCGCCCCGATAAAGTCTCTGAAGGGCCCGAGTGCCCTTGGCGAGTAACTTTTTGGAGGTTTGTGCCATGGGGATCATGCCGATTACTTCTGAAACAAAAATGCAGATGCGAAACCAGTCGGGTGATCAGAAAACCCCTCTCCTGAGCAATATCGGTTTTTCGGATTATCTCATGGCTTCCGCGGCCCCGGCGACGGCGGCCCTGGCCATGAACCAAGGCTACAACACGGCGGCCGTGACCCAGGCGGCGGTGACCGGCGTGGCCGGAGCCCCGGCCTCCTTTGGCGGAAGCGCGGCCAATGCCCCCTATTATTCCCCCACGGTCGGGACCGCCTCCCCCTTCGGTTCGGGCGGCTACAGCTACGGCGGCGCGACCTACTCCCCCGGTTACGTGGGGGTCGGCGCGGGCGTCGGCGGTGGCGTTCCGGGTTCTTACGGCGTGGGTGCCGGCGCGGGTTACGGCGCCCCGGGCGCTCCTTCGCAGGACTACCAGGAAAAACAGGCCCTTTTCCAACAGATGAATGATGCGAACTGGGAGATGCTGGTCGCTCAGGTGACGGTCAACGACCTCTCTCGCGACTACCAGGCCCGATCGAACATCCTCAAGACCAAGTCGGATGCGGAGGCCAACTCCGTCCGAAACATGAAGGCGTAATCTGATCGCTAAGTCTCGTAAGCGCTTTCGGAAATTCCAAAAAACGAGTAATATCCTCTCATCGCGAGAGGGAGGTGGGTATGGTGTCCGTAGAGCGTGAAGACCTCGTCGTGTTGATGGAAGGCGGCTACCTCCTCCTCCGCATGGGGCGTTTCGAACAGGCCCGCGAGGTGTTCGAGGGCGTGTCAGTCCTGGCGCCCAAGACCGAGGTCCCCTGGGTCGCCACGGGCAGCGTCTTCTTCGCCCAGATGAAATACGACCAGGCGATCCAGCATTATAAAAAGGCCCTGGCGGTGAATCCCGAGTCCGCGTTCGCTCACGCCTACCTGGGCGAATCCCTCTTTTTCCGCGGCAAGAAGGACGAAGCGGTCGCCGCTTTGGAGAAGGCGAGCGCGCTCGAGCCCGCGGGCAAGTCGGGCGATTTCGCGCGCGCACTCTTGGAGGCCATCAAGAACGGGTACGTTCCGCCCGGGCAGATGACACAGCACTGATGAAAAGATTATTCCTCATTTTATTTCTAGCGGTCTTCGCGGCCGGGTGCGGCCAGACCGCCCTCCACCACAGTCTTCAAGAGATCGAGGCCGACGAAATCCTGGTCGTCTTGAGCCAAAACGGCATCGAAGCGATGAAGAAAAAGGAGGAGGGGACCGGACAGGAAGTGACGTGGATGGTCAGCGTTCCCGCCAAGGAGGAGTCGCGCGCGCGAAGCATCCTCCGTGCCAACAACCTCCCGCGCAAGCGCGAATTGGGGCTTTCGGGCGTCTACCGGGAAAAGGGGCTGATCCCAACGCCGGACGAACAAAAGGCGCGTTTCCTGCTGGCCCTCAAGGGCGAGATCATCAATTCCTTGCTCAAGATTCCGGGCGTGGTCGACGTCGATGTGGTGTTGAACGTCCCCAACGAGAGCGAATTCGCGAGTCTTGACCCGGTCAAGCGCAAACCCACGGCCTCCGTCGTCGTCAAGACGCGGAACGACGAGCTTGTGGCACAGACGGTGACCGAAGGAAAGGTCCAGAGATTCGTCGCCAACACCGTGCCCAACCTGGATGCGAATGACGTCGCCGTCATCGTGACCCGGACGGACACCGGGGCCGGGCCGATCGGGCTCTCGACGCCGACGCCTCAGCCCACGCCGATGCCGCTGAATCCCGGGTTGCCTCCGGAGGACGGCGAGATGCCCTCGGAGCTGACGCCGATTTCAACGGCCAACGCGGACGTCGTGGAGATCGCGGGCTTGAAACTCGACCGGGCTTCCGTCGCGCGGTTCAAAGGGTATATCATTACGTTGTTGCTGCTCTTGGTGGGTGTCTCCGGGTTCCTGCTCTTCAACATCATGCGCTTGAACCGCATGAGGCTCCGGGTCCAGCGCGGCATGAGGGCTGAGCGCGGGGCCCTGTCCGCCGGAGGCGGAGGAGGCGGACTCTTGGGAGAGGGAACGGGCAATGCCGCGATGGACGGGACGTTCGACGTCGGGGCGGAACAGCAACAGATGCGATGATGCGCCGCGTTGAAAAAAGAGTTTCGAGATGGAAACTGGAGACTTGAGACCGCCCGATAATCTCCAGTGAGTAGGAGTTTAGCTATGGAAATCACCACGCCCAACCTGGACCCCGGACAAACGGACCCGACGACGGGCCGGTCCCTGACCACAGCGGGTTTTGAAAACAACCTGAATCGGGTCAAGTTCGAGCAGGTGATCTACGATGCCCGCCCCCAGCCCAAGAAGCCTGGCTTTTTCTCCGGCCTTCTGCGGGCCTTGGGCGGTTTTGCCCCCCTGGCCTACCTGGCCGCCCCGTTCACCGGGGGCTTAAGCCTCATCGCCGGGGCGGGATTGCAGTCCATGGGTGCCATCGGCGCCAAGTCCCAGGCGAATTTTCAGGCCCAGCAGGCGAATAACCAGCAGCAGCCGGTGACGGTCTCGTACCCCGGCATGATGTCCGCGTCCTTGGCGAGCGATCCGACCATGGCCGTCGTGTCATCGCGGGACGCCTCGATGACGCAGGCGATTCAAAGCTTCTAGGAGATTCTTATGGCCAGAGACCGAGTCGGCGGCAGTACCCCCAGGCAGCCTGTGGATCTGAACCCGACCCCCGGAGCGGCCCCCGTCCTTCCGGGAGATGCCGTCCCCACCATCATCAAGGGTGCTCAGGACAAATTCACTCATGCGGACGAGGTCACGGGTGCCTTGAGAACTTCAAGCGCGCGCGGTGTGGAGAGAATCCTAGCGGATTCTCCGACCGCCATCGATCCCGTCAAGGCCCGTTTGGCGACACGAATGATCCTGGCCCTCCTGGGTGCTCACGCAAAGAATTTCGACCCGAGTTCCGGTGGTTCAGACCCCAATTCTGGGGTCCCCTGACTCCATTTTGACCCCCCTCGGTCCGGAATCCGGTCGTTGAAGACGACTTAAGTATTTGAAAATGAAACTATTTTTTGACTGGAACAAAATGGTCCTATTGGCATAGGAAGTGCATGACTTAAGTCCAGAGAGGAATATCTCCTATGGGACCCAAGGCGACGGTCAAGAAGGTAGAAGCAGCGGCGATGACTCCGAAGGACCTCGAGAAGCGTAATTCCCTGGTCGAGCAATACCTCCCCTACGCGGCGTCCATAGCGAGCCGCGTCATGCAGACCCTGTCCTCCTCGGTCGATTTCGACGACGTCATGTGCAACGCCCGTTTGGGCCTCTTGGAGGCCGCCCGGAAGTTCGACGCCTCCCTGAACGTCGATTTTAAGACCTTCGCCTATTACCGCATCAAGGGCGCGATCTACGACGGCCTCCGCAAGACCGGCTGGATCCCGCGTTCCCTGTACGCCCGGATCAAGTTCGAGCAGGCGACCAACGAGTACCTCCAGTACATCGCGGAAAAGTCGGGACCGACGGCCCGGGTCGCGGAAGACGAAATGAGCGAGATGTACGACACGGTGAACTCGCTCGCCTCCATCTACGTCATCTCGGTGGACGCCGCCGAGGACGGCATGGAGCTCGAAGACAAGAAAAATAAGGACATCGAACAGTCGGCCGAGTTTCAGCAGATCAAGCAGTACATGAAGGAGGCGATCGAGTCGCTTCCCGACAAGGAGCGCAAGCTCATCAAGATGTACTACTTCCAGAACAAGACGCTGGAAGAGGCCGGCGGCGACTTGGGATTGTCCAAGTCCTGGACCTCGCGCCTGCACGCGCGGGCCCTCGAGATTCTGTTCAAGAAGATCAACAGCCGCGTCCGCGCGGACAAGACCGCGGGCCAGGAGAGCGTGGCGCAAGCCCGTTAATCGAATTTTATGGCGGATATCGCAGCAAAAATCGGAACGTCCATCGCCGAAAAGGTCCTGACGGACGTTCAGAAAAACGCGCCCCTCAAGGGGACGGAGTCCGACTTTCAAAAAGTCTTGACCGCCCGTCTCGAGTCGCAGTCCGAGATGACCAAGCAGATCGTCAACGCCTTCGGCATGGGTCCCGAGACCAAGATCCAGGCCGTCTCCGCCGAGGGGCTGGAAATCAAGTCCGGCGAGATCACGGCCAATCAGGAAATTCGAACCCACGGAAAAACCATGGACCTTCTCTCCGACGTCAACCGCGGCGCTCTCCAAATGGACAGCCTCATGGAGCTGACGACCTCCGGCCGCAAGTTCACGCCGCCCGAGCTCCTGGCCATGCAGGCGGGCATGCACCAGATCGCCCTTTCGATCGACCTGACCGGCAAGATCGTCGAACAGGTCAACACCGGCACGAAGCAGCTCTTGAACACGAGCTTCCAATAAGCCTGAAAATCCAGTAAAATCGCGGTTGTCAAACCATGAACCGCACCGAACTCCTGGCCGCTTTGTGTCTGATGAACGAGGGCGAAGGCGCGCGCGCCCTCTTCGCCTTCGCCTCGGAGGCCGACGAGGGGGAGCTCGGCAAGGTCGCCGACCGCCTCGTCCGGGAGGGCGAAGTGGATTCCGACGCCCTCATGGCCCGCATCCGCAAGCTCCGCGGTTTCAGCCTCAGCACCGGTTTTTCGGACATCCATCCGGGCTGGATCCTGGAAAAACTCGAGGGCGAGAGCCCGCGGGTTCTGGGCCTCCTCTGCCGGTTCTTGACCGGCGACAAGATCAAGTACCTGATCGAACACCTGCCTGAATCGCGCCGGAAGCTTCTCCCCAAGGTGAACGAGTCCTACAAGGTTTCCCCCCAGGTTTCGGAGATCGTGCGCGAGCTCGCGGAAAAGAGGCTGACGTTCACCGTGCCGCGGCAGGGTGGGGCGTTTTCGTTCGCGCACCTGACCGTCCTCAAGACCGACGATCTCCGCGCCCTGTTCCGCGACCTGGGGATCGAGGAGATCCGCAAGGCGTTCAAGGACGTCGAGCCCCAGGTGCTGAGGGCCTTTCTCGCCCGTTTCGTTCCCAAGATGGCGCGGGAGATCCGCGAACGGATCGAGCACGGCGGATCCGTCCCGCGGGACGCGCACCAAGAGGCCCAGCGCCATTTGGTCTCCCTTCCGCTCGAAAGGCTTCCCGTCGAAGAGATCTTCCGGGAAATCGGTTATTCGGCCTTCGCGCACGCCCTGGAGGTTGAGGACCGGGCTTGGGCCGACATGATCTACCACAAACTTCCGCCGGAGGAGGGCTACCGGCTGAAGCGCGTGCTGCAGGACACGGTCAAGCGCCGCGCGTTCGCGGCGGTCGAGGCGCGGCGCCAGGAAATCCTCGCCCGCGTGGCCTTCCTCGCCAAGACGGGCGCCATCCGAAAATATTGGAAGGAAGACAAATGAAACCGATCCCCCCCAGGCCGGTTGTGCCGCCGAAAGGCGCTCCGGCGCCCAAAGCGCCTCCCAAGATCATCAAGAGCCTTCAATTTGATCCCGAATTTCGCCCCGTGAACGTCGGTCCCATCCTGAAAACCAAAGTGATGACGGCGTTCGAAGAGGCCAAGGAGATCGTCACCCGAGCCCGTCAGGAGGCCGCCCGGCTTCGAAAAGAGGCCCGAGCAACCCGGGAGCAGGCGGTCGCCGAAAAGAAGGCCGAGCGTGAAAGGGGATACAATCAGGGCTTGCAAGAGGGTCTCGAGCAGCTCTCGCAAAAGATCATGGAGGCCGAACTCTCCAAGGAAAAGGCCTTGAACGACGCCGAGCCTCAGATCATCCGGATGGTGATGGACATCGCCGAGAAGGTGATCGGACGCGAGGTGGCGGAAGGGGCCATCGTCGACGTCGTCAAGAAGGCGATCACCCAGGCGGTGGGACGGAAGATCGTCGTCCGCATCCATCCCATGGACATGCCCCTCTTGAAGGAACGCGAAAAAGACCTCGCGTCGGCCCTGGACCAGACCCAGTCCGTGGCGATCAAGGAGGACGAGCAGATCCCGCCGGGCGGCTGCGTCGTGGAAACCGAGATGGGCGCGGTCGACGCGCGCCTGGAGACCCAACTCGCGGCGATCAAGAAGGCTCTGGGGCTGGGGGCCGTTTAGGTTTATAATCAAAAAACATGGCCGTCATTAATTTCGAAAAATATCAGAAAAATCTGAACCAGGCGGCGACCGTGAAGGTCAAGGGCCGGGTGACGGAGTTGGTCGGCCTGGTCGCCAAGGCGGTCATCCCCAACGTCAAGGTGGGCGAGCTTTGCCTCATCGACGCGGCCGGCGGACGGGGCAAGATCAAGGCCGAGGTGGTGGGATTCAAGGAGAACGAGGTCCTCTTGATGCCTTTGGGCAACCTCGAAGGCATCGCGCCGGGCAGCGAGGTGACGTCCACAGGCGATTGCCTCAAGGTGCCGGTGGGACGTCAACTCCTGGGACGCGTTTTGGACGGCCTGGGGGAACCGCTCGACACGGAGACCAAGGGCCCTCTCCTCTGCGATCAATTCTATCCCGTCCAGGCCGAGCCGCCCGATCCTTTGAAGCGCCAGCGCGTCTTGAGCCCCATCTCCGTCGGCGTGAAGGCGATCGATTCGGTCCTCACCTGCGGCGAGGGCCAGCGCGTCGGCTTGTTTGCCGCCGCGGGCGTCGGCAAGAGCACGACGATCGGCATGATCGCCCGGAACACCACGGCCGACGTGAACGTGATTGGACTGATCGGCGAGCGCGGTCGCGAGGTGAGGGATTTCTTGGAGCACGATTTGGGGGAGGAGGGTCTCTCGCGTTCCGTCATCGTCTGCGCGACGTCCGACCAGCCTTCCCTCGTCCGCGCCAAGGCGGCTTACGCGGCGACGGCCATCGCGGAATATTTTCGTGATCAAGGGCTCAAGGTCCTGCTCATGATGGATTCGGTCACGCGCTTCGCGAGGGCGCTGCGCGAAATCGGGCTCGCCGTCGGCGAGCCGCCCGCCCGGCAGGGATTCACGCCGTCGGTCTTTTCGACGCTCCCGCGGCTGTTGGAGCGGACGGGCAATTCCGACAAGGGATCGATCACCGCCTTTTACACGGTGCTTGTCGCCGGCGACGACATGAACGAGCCGATCGCGGACGAAGTCCGGTCCATCTTGGACGGCCACATCGTCCTGTCCCGGGATTTGGCGGCGCGCGGCCACTATCCGGCCATCGACGTGTCCGAAAGCATCAGCCGCGTGATGACTTCGATCGTCGATCCCGAGCACGTGGAGGCGGCGAGGAAACTCAGGGAGGTCGTGGCCGCCTACGAAAAGGAACGCGACCTGATCTTGATCGGCGCCTACGAGTCGGGCAGCGACCCCCGCGTCGATTACGCCATCGAGAAGATCGAGGAAGTGAACTCGTTTTTGAAGCAGGGCGTGCAGGATAAGGTGAACTTTGACGAGACGATCTCGCAGCTGAAGGGGATCTTCGCTTGAAGAAGTCGGATCTCAAGTACCGCCTCGAGCCCATGCTCGTCCTGAAGACCCGTGCGAAGAAGAACGCGGAGATCCGGCTGGCCCAGGCGATCGCGCGGCTCGAAAAGGAGAAAAAGCAGTTGAAGAAGCTGGAGGAGGAAAAACAGGCGATCATCAAGCGGCGCAGGGAATCGCGCCGCGAGCTGCAGGAGAAGATCCTGGAGGGCCGCGCCCACGCGCGGGACGGCAGCGTGCGGGTGAACTATTTGAGAAAGCTCGAGGACGACGAGAAGGAGAAGGACCGGGAGATCGAGAACCAGAAGCAGGTCATCGAAAACTGCGAGATCATGGTCAAGCGCGCGCGCCGGGACTACATCGACGCCGTGAAGGAATTGCGCGTCATCGAGAAGCACAAGGAACTGTGGAGGAAGAAGCTGCAGAAGGAACTGTCGCGCATCGAGGAACGCGAAATGGATGAGCTGGGCAACGTCATCCATCAATTAAGGAATGTGGCGTAATTATGGCTGAAAAAGTGGAAAACAAACCCGACGTGAGACGCGAAACGATCCGTCCCGACCGCCAGGGCGCGTCGCAGGGCGGGCGTCTCCTCACGCCCAAGCTGCCCGGCGAGAAGACGGCCTTCGACAAAGTCATGGAAGAGACGAAGAACGACTCGTTCATGGACCGCATGCCCGGCGGCAACCAGGGGGCCGAAACGCAAACGCGCGAGGCCGTGCGTTCCGTGGCCTCCCAACAGGAACGTTTTGGGCGCCCCAAAGAAGACCTTTCGAAAAAGACGTCCCGCGAACGCGACGACGACCGCGACGACGCGGCCAAGCCCGGCGATTCGAAGGAAGTCTCCGGTCCCCGGGCCAAAGAGGCCGACCGGCGCGTCATCGGCCGGAGTTCCACCGGCGAACGCGAGGGCGGCGAGGGTGGTCAGGGCGGACAGGGATTCGGTTCCGGCACCGGCCGCCAGGGCCGCGGCGCGCCGATGTTGCCCCCGGAGATGCAAGGGGCGCAAGGCGAGGGGATGGTCCTGCAGAACGTGCGCGGGCGTTTCGAGATGGAGCTGCAGGCCGCCCAGTCCGTGGGGACGACGACGCTGGCCACTCCGCCGCCCAAGCCGCCCAAGGACCCCAACGTGATCCCCAAGAGCGTCATGGACCAGCTCGTCCAGTATTGCCGCATCGTCACCAAGACGGACGGGGACAAGGAGCTGGACATGCAACTCCACGAAGAGGCCTTCAAGGGCCTGAAGCTCAAGGTCTCCGTCTCCAAGGGCAAGGTGGATGCCACATTCATCGCCCAGTCGGAAGACGTCCTGAACCTCTTCAACGCCCAAAAGGGAGAACTGAGAAAGGTCCTCACCGAGAAAGGCATTGATGTCGGGTCTATAAATGTGGTAATGGTTTAGAGGACTTAGCCCACTTTATCCACAACAGACAGGGGGCCTTTTGGACGTTGTCCCGTTTGATTTCTCTAAATTGCCGAAGGTCTCCCGCCAGGACGCCAAGCTCCTCGAGGCCGTTCAGACCTATCTGCCCCGGATCGGGTTTTCGGACGAGTTGGGCAAGGCCCTCAAGATTCTGATCGGGCGAGAGATCGGCCCGACGTTTTCCTTCCAACGGGACCACATGGCCGCGGTGAACATTCCGCAAAAGCTGCAAGGTCTCACGCGCCAGGGCATCTACCTCCTCTTCGGACTCCCGCCGCTCGATGCCAAGGGCGTGCTGGAGATCGACCCCCTCATCGCCCACATGGCGATCGACAAGCTCTTGGGAGGGGCCGGCGAGCCGCTGACGATGATCCGGCCGCTGACCGAGATCGAGGAAGGCGTGCTGTCGTTTCTCTTCCTCAAGATCTTCTCCCTGATCTTCGACCGCTGCGGGAAGCAGGCGCGCGTTCACTTCCGCATGGAGGGTTTCCGGTCGTCGCCGGAAGAGTTGGCGCCGTTCTTCAAGAACCAGCCGGACGGCATCTATTTTTCGTTCCATCTTTCCCTCGGAAACCGCGCCGGTTACGCGCGGCTGATCCTCCCCGGGCCGATGGCGCAGAAGGCCTTCTTGGAACCCCTGGAGGGCGCTTCGCCCACGGGCGATCGGGAGACGGAGTACTACGGGGCGCGGCTCGCAAACCTCGGGTTCGTGCAGACGGACGTCTGGACGGAGCTCGGACGGACGGCGCTCAAGGTGGCCGACATCAACCGCCTCGAACCGGGGGACGTGATTCTTCTCGAACGGACGCAGGCGAGGATTCAGAAGGGGAGGCTTTCCGGCGCCGTGTCCGTGCGCGTGGGACGCGGCGAGCGAGGGTCTTTTCGAGGCGAAATCGTCCCCTCGCCGGACGGGTTGCAAGTGAAGCTCACCGCCGTCGATTTGGAACAACAGGTATAACTATGGATGATGTGAGTAAGAAGGATCCGTACCTCTCCGAGCTCGACGCGATGGATAACTTCGAGCCGCCGCCGCCGGATTTGGGCGAGGGGGGCGAGGAGACGGTCCACGAGACGGAAGAGCCCACGCGCATCGACCTGAAGGCGCCGCAGGTTCCCAAACAGGGGCGCGCGGCCGACCCCGGGGCCCAACCTGTTCCCGAGGTTGCGGCGGACGTCGCGGAGATGATGGAGGCGATCCCCGAGGGCGAGCCTCCGGTCAAGGAGCTGCTCGATCTGGCCCCCGACATGACGGTCCCGCTGGTCATCGTGATGGGGCGGAAGAGCTTCACGGTGAAGGACCTTCTGGCCCTGCGGATCGGTCAGGTGATGGACCTGGAGCGTTCGCCGGCCGAACCCGTCGATCTCGTCGCCGCCGGCAAGGTGGTGGGGAAGGGAGAATTGGTCGAGGTCGACGGCAAACTCGGGATTCGCGTCCTCAAATTACTCAAATGAACCCAACCCCGGATTTCACCTGGCTCTTCGTCAAAATGGTGATCGGACTCGTCTTGGTCCTGGGATTGGCGCTCTTTCTCTTCCGCTTCGTCCTGCCCCGCACCAAATTCGGCCGGCGGGGGGGCGCGTCCTGGGCCTCGATCGAGGACGCCGTCCGGCTCGATCCGCACAAGAGCCTGTATCTGGTCAAAATTCTCGAACGCTATTTCGTGTTGGGGGCAAGCGAGCACAGTCTGCAACTCATCACCGAACTTTCCCCGTTGGAGGGTGAAAAGATCGCCTCGGGAGGAAAATCTTGAAACTCGTCCGCAGGATCCCCAAGAAGCTTTTTTTTCTGCTGCTCCTGATCCCCCTTCTGGTCTCGCAAAAGGCCTTCGGCCAGGCCATGGAGATTCCGGGACTCGCCGGGGGCACGGCCGCGCAGCAGGCGATTTCCAGGCCCCTCCTGCTCATCTCCATCCTCGGGGCGCTCTCGCTCCTGCCGTTCGTCATCATGATGACGACGTCGTTCGTGAAGATCGCCGTCGTGCTCTCGCTCATCCGCAACGCCATGGGCACGCAGCAGATTCCGCCCAATACGATCATCACGGGGCTGGCGATGATCCTGACGGTCTACATCATGGTCCCGACGGGCCTGGAGATCTACCGGACGGCCGGGGCGACCATCAACCAGGGCTCCAACCAGCCGGTGCTTTCGGAGGTGACGGTCAACCTCCTTGTGCAGGCGGTGAAGGAGGCCAAGGAGCCCATGCGGGTCTTCCTGGCCAAGAACGCCCACGCCAAGGAAAAGGAGCTGTTCACGACGCTCGCGAAAAAAATGCGCAAGGCGGAGGACCGCGAACAGGTGTCGGAAGATTCCTTCGAGACGCTGATTCCGGCCTTCGTCATCTCGGAGCTGACCGAGGCCTTTCAGATCGGGTTCATTATCTTCCTGCCGTTCCTGGTCATCGACCTCGTCGTGACGAACGTCCTCCTCTCGCTCGGCATGTTCCAGATCTCGCCGATCACCGTGGCGCTGCCGTTCAAACTGCTGTTGTTCGTGCTGGTGGACGGATGGCACTTGATAGCGAAGGGGCTGATTTTGGGGTATACATAAGCTCATGGATCCCGCGTATCTCATCTCCATCACCAAGCAGGCCCTTTACCTGACGCTGATCCTGACCGCCCCGCCGGTCCTCACGGCGATGCTCCTGGGCCTCACCGTCGGCATCATGCAGGCGACGACGCAGGTGCAGGAGCAGACGCTCACCTTCGTGCCGAAACTCATCGGCATCATGGTGACCTTGGCCGTCGTGGGTCCGTGGATCTTCGTCCAACTCATGAACTTCGCGACGTCTCTGCTCGACACGTTCTACATTTACGTCAAATGAATGATGCTCTCAGGGTTCTAGGAATCAACGCGGACTGGACGTACGTCTTCAACGTGGGGACGCTCATCATGCTCCGCTTCGTCATGATCACGGCGATCATCCCGTTCCTGGTCGGAAAGCCCGTGCCCGGCATGATTAGGCTCGGGTTCTCGCTCGTCATGACGGTCTTTCTCTTCCCCTACCTGGCCCCGGCGGACGCATCGATCATTCCCAAGGCGCCGATGGCCCTTTTTCTTCTCTACTTCAAGGAGGCCTTTTACGGCATCGCCATCGGCATCGCGTCCGGCATCGTCTTTCACGCCTTCGAGGCGGCCGGCGGCGTCATCGACAATCAGCGCGGAGCCGCGCAGGCCCGCCTCTTGATCCCGCAATTGGGCGAGCAGACGACCCTCTTCGGCACCTTGAATTTCCAGTTCGGCATCGTGATCTTCCTGACGATCGGCGGGCATCTCTATTTTTTCAAGACGCTGCTCGAGAGCTACGACGTCCTCCCGCTCTTCGAGCTCCCCAAGCACCGGATCGACATGCTGGCGATGACCGACCAGTTCATCCACGATACGGGGAGCGTCCTCGTGACGGCGATCCAGCTGACCGCGCCCATCCTCATCTCCATCTTCATCACGGACGTGGTGCTGGGGATCATGAGCAAGTCGGCGCCGGCCATCAACGTCTACGAGCTGGGCTTCGCCATCCGCGGCATC
>DATIGE010000012.1 GCA_035454885.1 bacterium | reverse complement strand
CGCTCGTAAAGGCGATCCAGTCGTATTGGGGCAAACGCTTGACGGCCGCATCGAGCCCCTTCCAACTCGACGGCGGGCGGATCTCGATGGTGGGCATCTCGAGGACTTCCGCCCCCTGCTCATCGAGAAGGCGCGAGAGCTCGCTCGCCTGGTTGCGCGAGCGCGTCACCACGATCCGCCGGCCCATCAAGGGCTTGTTCTCGAACCAGCCCAGGCGGCCGCTCAAGGACACGATCCCGCCCACAACGATCACCGTCGGCGGCTTGATTCCCTTCGCCTTCGCCGCCTCGACGATCGTCGACAGCGTCCCCGTCGCCTTTTTCTGCCGGGGCAGGGTCCCCCATTCGACGATCGCGGCGGGCGTCGAGGGGGATTTTCCCCCTTCGATCAAATGTTGCGCGATCTTCGGCAGGTTCGCCCAACCCATGAGAAACACGAGGCTGGGAATCCCCGCCAGCGCCCGCCAATCTGGCGCCGAAGGCCCCTCGTCGTCCTGTTCGTGTCCCGACACGATCGCGACCGCGGATCCGAAATTCCGGTGCGTCACGGGGATCCCCGCGTAGGCCGGGACGGCGATCGCGGAGGTCACGCCCGGCACGACCTCGAAAGGAATCCCCGCGCCCGCGAGCGCCTCCGCCTCCTCGCCCCCGCGCCCGAAGACGAACGGATCGCCCCCCTTGAGACGCACGACGGTCCTTCCGCGCCGGGCCTCGGCGACCAGGAGGGCGTTGATCTCGTCCTGTTTCTTGCTGTGACTCGAGCCCTTCTTGCCGACGTAGACGCGCCTGGCCTTGGGAGGGGCGAGATCCAGGAATTTGGGGTTGGCGAGGTAGTCGTAGACGACGACGTCCGCCTTTTGAAGACAGGCGACGGCCTTGACGGTGATGAGGCCGGGATCGCCGGGACCGGCGCCGACGAGATAAACGATTCCTATTTTGCCTTGCACGCCCTGAGGATCTCCCGCCCGCCGTGCCCAAGCAATTGTTTCGCCAGGCCGTCCCCGAGGGCCACGGACTCGCGGATATTCCCCTCCATCCGGTCGCGGATCAGCTCCCGTCCGTCCGGCGAGGCGATCATTCCGGTGATCTTCAGGTTCTGACCGTGCACCTCGGCGAAGGCCGCGATCGGCGCGTGGCAATCCCCTTCCACGCCCTTCATGAAGGACCGCTCCGCCTGGATCGCGATCATCGTCTCCTGGTCGTTGAGCGGATCCAACAGCCGCCTCACGGCCTCGTCGTCCTCCCGGATCTCGAGCGCGATCACGCCTTGTCCGACGGCCGGGAGCATGAGCGTCGTCGGCAGGTACTCCGTGATCTTCGCGACCATCCCGAGCCGGGTCATTCCGGCCGCCGCCAGGACGATCGCCCCCAACTGCCCCGCTTGCATCTTCTTCAGCCGCGTCTCGATGTTTCCGCGCAAGGGCACGATTTCAAAGTCGGGCCGGAAATTCTTGAGCTGCGCCTTCCGGCGCAGGGAGCTGGTCCCGACCTTGGCCTTCTTCGGGAGCTGAAGGAGGGAGCCGTATTTTTTCGAGAGGAAGACGTCGCGGGGGTCCTCGCGCTTCAGGACGGCCGTGAGCATCAGTCCCGGGGGCAAGACGGCCGGGACGTCCTTGAGACTGTGAACGCCCACATGCACCTTGCGGGCCAGAAGCTGGTCCTCAATCTCTTTCAAAAACAGCGCCTTGCCCCCGATCTCCGTCAGGGGCGTTGAGGTCACCTTGTCGCCGGTGGTCTTGATCACCTTGATCGTGACCGAAAGGTCCCGGTACTCGTCCTCCAGGAGCTTCTTGACGTGATTGGCTTGCCATAAGGCCAGACGACTGCCCCGGCTTCCGAGTATGATTTTGCGCTTGGCTGGCATGGGGTCCCCGTAAAAAGGTAACATAGGACCTTGCTAAGTCAAGGAAAGTATTAGGTTTTATGTAATCCTTGATCTTTCGGACGCAGTCGCTTACGGAAGGACCCCACAATCCATGCCCCAAGTCCTTATTAATCAAAAGGGTTTTCAAAGGGTCCGCGCCGGGCACCCCTGGGTCTTCCGGTCGGACGTGGTCCTGAAAGACCCCCTGCCCGAACCCGGGTCCGTGGTCTCGGTCCTGGGGCCCGGGGAAAAGTTCCTGGGGCAGGCCTTTTGCAACCCGCGCTCCCAAATCACCCTTCGGATGGTGAGCCGGTCCCGTGAACCCCTGGACGGGGAGTTCTGGAGCAAACGGATCGCGGCCTCCATCGCCCGGCGGGGTTCGCCGCCACCGAACGGCGGAGTCCGGCTGATCCACGGGGAGTCGGACGGCATGCCCTCCGTCATCCTCGACCGTTACGGAGACGTGCTGGTCTTTCAGACCCTCTCCGCGGGCGCCGACCGGTTCAAAGAGACGTTCGTCGATCTCTTTCAAAAACTCCTCCAGCCGGCCGCCATCGTGGAGAGGAACGATCCGCCGGTCAGAGACCTGGAAGGGCTGGTGCGGCAAAAGGGGATCGTGGCGGGAAATCTCCCCCTTCCCGTCTTGATCCAGGAGGGGGGCTTCGCTTTTTCCGTCGATCCCCTCGAGGGTCAAAAGACGGGGCTTTTTCTGGACCAGGCGGAGAATCACCTGGCCGCCGCCCGGTACGCGCGCGGTCGCGTGCTCGACCTTTTTTCCTACCAGGGGGGCTTCGCGCTGGCCGCGTCGCAACACGCCGAAGAAGTCCTGGCCGTCGACAGCTCCGCCCCGGCCCTCGCGGCCCTGCAGGACAATCTGTCCCGGAACGGCGTCAAGAACGTGACGTCGTGGGAGGCCAACGGCTTTGACTTCTTGCGCGAGTGCGACGAGCGCGGGGAGAAATTCGACGCCGTCCTCTTGGATCCGCCGCCGTTCGTCCGGGACAGGCGGAACGTGGGGGGCGCCGTGCGCGGCTACAAGGAGATCAACCTGCGCGCGATGAAGATCCTCAAGCCCGGCGGGGTCCTCGTGACCTGCTCGTGCTCGCAGAACTTCACGCCGGAGATGTTCGAAGACACCCTCCGGGAGGCCTCCCGCGACACGCGGCGGGAGGTTCAGATCCTGGAACGCCGCGGGGCCGCGCCGGATCACCCGGTGTTGCTCACGTTCCCGGAGTCGAATTATTTGCAGTGCTGGATCTTGAGGATTCTATGAAGAAAGGTTTGGTCGTCGAAGGCGGGGGAATGCGCGGGGCCCATACGTGCGGGGCCCTCATGGCCTTGGCCGAAAAGGGGCACGCGGAGTTCGACGTCGTCGCCGCCTCCTCCGCCGGGGCGTGCACGGCCGCCTACCTGGTCAGCCGGCAATTCGATGTCTTTCCCGTCATTTGGACCCAATACCTCCATGACGGACGATTCTTCGACCTCAAGCGCCTTCCGACGAGGCGTTCGGTCATGGATCTGGATTTCCTGGTCCATCGCGTCTTCAAGGTGCTCAACCCGCTCGACCTCGAGGCGATTCGAACCTCGCCCACCCAGTTCTTCATCGTCTCGACGGATTGCGAGACGGGCGAGCCCAAATACTTCGACGCGCACACGGACCCGATCCTGAACGCCCTCAAGGCCTCGGCCGCCATGCCCATCGCCTACCGGCACCCGGTGGTCGTCGACGGGCGCACCTACATCGACGGCGGCGTGACCGATCCCATCCCCATCCAAAAGGCGCTCGATGCCGGCTGCGACGACATCACCGTCCTTCTGACGCGTCCGGAGGGCTACCGCAAAAAAATCCCCCTCGTGAACATTCTGCCGCGCCTCTACGCCCGAAAATACCCGCGGCTCGCCGAGGCCTTCATGCGCCGCTTCGAAGCCTACAACCGCGCCGTCGAACTCATCGAATCCGGCCGCCTCCCCGCCCGCCTGACGATCATCCGCCCCCAGACGAAACTCCCCACCACCCGCCTGACGACAAGCCTTCCCAAGATTCAGGCGGCCATCCGCAGGGGTTTTGAGGACGCCCTTCAGGCGTTGGCTGCAAGTCCTTGAATTGACTTGGGTTCCGCACTCGCGTAAAATGCCCCTAGATATGAAAGAACTCCTTGAAGATTCCGAGATTTCCCACCCATTGAACGAGGCACTTCTCAAGGAGGCCGAGGAGATCAAGGCCGATCGAAAGATGGTCAAGGACCGCCTGGACAAGCTCGAAGAGACCCGCTCCTCGGTCAGCGAGTCCGTCTTCCAGAAGGTGAGGGCCGATTACGCCGGAAAGATGAACCGGACCACCGAACGGCTGGTCGCCCTCAAGAAGGACCTGGAGGCCGAGGAACGGAAGGTCCTCGAGAAGAAACTCCTGGTCGAGTCGAATCTCAAGCTCCACGCCGAGAAGATCGAAGAAGCCACCCTCCGCCACGCCCTGGGGGAGTTCACGGCGGACGAGCACAACGAGATCCGGCGCCGGGAAGAGAAGGAGATCGACCGCCTGGAGGCCGCCGTGAAGACCCTGGCCGAGGGGTTGGAGCGACACCGCGGTATTTTCGCCGGGGAAGACCTGCCGCCGGCGGCCGCGCCCAAGCCGGAAAAACCGCCCGAAAGGCCGTCGGAGAAGCCGGTGGAAAAACCTAAGCCCGCCGCGACGCCCAGCGCCGCGGCCTCGCGCGCCGCCCCATCGGCGCCCGCGGCGCCCCAGCCGCCGGAGCACACGCCCTCACCCACCATCCGCGAATCGTCGGCGCCCAAGCAATTCGCCTCGCTCACCAATCCGGCCATCGAGAGCACGGCCAAGATCCGCCTGGAAGAGCGCCAGACGGGCACGGTCACCGCGGTGGACCGGGCGGCGGGATCGCGCAAGTCCTCCGAACTCGCGGTCCTGGAAAACGGCAAGGTGATCCAGACGGTCGTCCTCGACCACAACGTCTACATCGGCCGCTCGCCATCGAACGACGTCGTCCTGAAGGAACCCAAGGTCTCCCGCAAACACGCGGAGATCCAGAACGTGAACGGAAAATACGTCCTGCTCGATCTGGAGTCCTCGAACGGCACGTTCGTGGGGGGCAAGAAGATCGCGGAGTACACGCTCCAGCCGAACGACGAGATCGTGATCGGGAACACGAAGATGGTCTTCAAGGGCTGAGTCCACGCAGGGCCTATTTTGTGAATAATTGACCCAAGGTCCGAAAACCCCTAAAATGGCGCGATGACCCTGCCGCAAACCCTGTCGGGGATGACGTGCGAGCGTCTTCTGGGATCGGGCGGCATGGGTTCCGTCTATCTCGCCCACACCCCCGACGGCGAGGCGGTGGCGGCGAAGGTCCTCAAATCTTCTTCCCCGTATTTTCGTTCGATCCTCGAGTGGGAGGTGAAACTTCTCTCCCGGCTTCAGCACCCCGGACTCGTTCGCGTCATCGGGTATTCGGGACGCCCGGGATTTTCGCAAGGCGGCGAATCGCCCTGCCTTTGGATGGAGTACGTGGACGGCCAAACCGTCGCCGCCGCCGCGGAGGGCGCCCCGGTTCCGCAAACCGTCGGATGGCTGGAGCAGGCCCTCGACGCCCTCGACTACCTTCACGGGCAGGGCATCATCCACGGCGATCTCAAACCCGAGAACATCTTGATCGACCGGAGCGGGCGCCTCAAGTTGGTGGACTTTGGCCTCGCCACACTGGCAAGGCTCGCGCCGTCCCCGGAGGGCGGCGCGATCGGCGGAACGATCCGCTACCTGGCCCCTGAAGCCATGGAAGGACAGGCGCGGGCCGCGAGCGATCTCTTTTCGATCGGGACCGTCTTTTTCGAGGCGCTGGCCGGACGACATCCCCGCAAAGAGGCCGGGTCGCTCGCCGCGCTCTATGCGCCCCCCGAGAAAAAACTCGCCGAACTCAATCCGTCCGTCCCGTCGCGCGTGGCGCGCGTGATCGACCGGATGATCGAGGCGGATCGAACGGCCCGTTTCAAATCCGCGGCCGACGCCCGAAATGCGATCCGGCGCGACGTCCGTGAATCGCGAAGATCGAAAGAGCGGATCACATCCCTCCACACGTACGCGCTCTTCGGCCGCGAAAAGGAATGGGCGTCCCTTCTCGGTTTTCTCGGGGAGAATCGCGAAAAGCCGGGTCTCGTCCTGATCCGCGGCCGGGCGGGGACCGGCAAGTCCCGCCTCGTGCACGAACTCTTCTTTCATCTGGCCCTGCAGGGGACCCGGGCGTCCCTTCATCCTCCGGAATCGGACCTCCCCGTCCTCACGGGGCGCGAGGCCGTCGAGATCATCACCTCCGCCGAGGCCATGGACGATTCGCACTGGAAGGAAATCTACCGCTTTCTCCATCAGCCTCTCCGCGAGATCAAAACCGCCGTCCTCGAGATCAACGAGGATCTACTGCCGCCGGAGCGGGCCCCTCTCGTCTCCTCCCTCCGGGAACGCCGCGACGTTCTCGACATCGCCCTCGGTCCGCTCGGCTGGGAAGCGTCGTGCCGATTCATGGCCTCCGTTCTCCGCACCGAAGCGCCCGAACCCCTGCGGCGCCGCGTCTTTGACTGGACGGAAGGCAATCCCCTGCTGCTGACGGAGGCCTGCCGGGAGATCCTCGAATCCGGCACGCTGCCCATGAACCTTCCGAAATCCCATGAAGACATTTTCAAAAAAAGGCTGGCCGCCCTCACCGCCGACGACCGCACTCTGGCCGCGCTTCTGGCCTCCTCGTACGGCGGAGCCACGGAGGAGGATTTATCGCGCCTGACGGGGAGAACTCCCGGAGCCGTTCGGACCTCTCTGGCGCGGCTCGGGGACGCCGGCATCCGCCCCTCCCATCCCCGATTGGCCCGTTTGATCTTGGACTCGCTCGGTTCCGTCGAGCGCGAGCAACTTCATCGAAGCTGGCTGAGGCTTCTGGCGTCCCGGAAAGAACCGGCGCCCGACGAGATCATCGCGCTGGCCCATCACGCCCTGGAAGTTCCTCGCACACGACGCTCCGCGGAATGGGTCCTGAAGGCGGGCGACCTCCTGCGCGCCCGCGGCCGCGAGGCCCTGGCCGTTCCGCTCTATGAAAAATGCATCGAGACGTCGGAGGACCCGTCCCGGCGCGAGGACCTGCTCCGAAACCTCGCGAACGCCTACGGCCGGCTCGGCCGTTTCGCCGAATCGGCCGCCACGGTCGAACGATGGTTCCGCGAATATCCCGACGACGAGATGGGGCTTAACCGCGTCAAATACGGCTGCTCCACCGGAACCTCCTACAAGAATCTCGGACGTTCCGAAGAAGCCCGGCGCCGCCTGGAAGAATGCCTCGAAGCGGGCCGGGCCGGGGATCCCCATCACCGGCCTTATCTGGCGCGGGCGCAATCGCTCCTGGGCGGACTGGACCTGGACGCCGGCGAGCCCGATGCGGCGGAACGGCGGTTCGAAAAGGCGCTCACGCTCCTGCCCGAAGTGACCGAGCAGAGGGCGGAGGTCTACAAACTCCAGGCCGTCGCCGCCTCCAAGAGGGGCGATTGGGACCGCGCCCGGGAGAGACTCGATGCCGCGCGAAACCTCTACCGGGAACTCGATTATCCAAGAGGCCTGTTTTCCGTCGCCGTGGAAGAGGGCAACCTCGCCTACCGCATGGACCGATGGGACCGGGCGGAGTCGGCCTACCGCGAAGCGATGCAAATCGCCTCTCAAGCGGAGGACGAAGGGGGGCTCGCGCGGGTCCACCAGAACCTCGGCATGGCGGCCCTCCGGTCCGGACGTTTCGCCGCCGCCCTGGACGTGCTCGCGCGCGCGGGAGAGCTCCTGGTCTTCTTTGGAACGCCGCACGAAAAGACGCTCAATCTGCTGGAGAGGGCGCTCGCCGAGGCTTCCGTGGCAAACTTTGCCGAAGCGAGGAGGCTTCTCGATCGAGGTCGCCGGGAAGCCCCGCTTCCCGGCGACCTCCAGGAAAGGGCCGCCGAGATCGCCTATTTGCTCGATGCTTGGGAAAACGGCGCCGCCCAGACGCCGTGCCCGCCTTCCCTCCTTCAGGCCACGGCGGACGGGGACTGGGAAGTCCGATGGGCCCGGTTGTGGCAACAGGGCTCGCCGGAGGCGAGAGAGGAACTGCGCCGCATGATCCGCGGGGCGCATGAGCAACTGCCCGATCCCCTCAAGATCGGATTCGAGGAGCGCGCCGACTACAAAAGCTTGTTTGAGGAAACGCACGAAGACTCACGGACGATCAAGGAGACCCACACCATGGATGCTTTCGAAAAACTTCACGACATCACGAGGGACCTCTTGGGTTCGGAACGGATGGACGACGTCTTGAACCGGATCATGGACACGGCCATGAGCCTCTCGGGGGCCGAGCGGGGTTTCTTGGTCATGAAGGCGGCAGACACCGGAGGCGCGGCCTCCCCCATACCGGGCTTCGAGATCCGTCTGGCCCGCAACGTTTCGAAGGCGCTCGTGGAGGCCGAGGACGCCTCCTTAAGCCTTTCGGCTGTCCGCGAGGCGATGAAGACCTGCGAGTCGCTGGTCACCGACAACGCTTTGCAGGATAAACGCTTCGCGGGCTCGGACAGCGTGCATCAGTTGGAGCTCAAATCGATCTTGGCCCTCCCCCTCAAGACGGCCGAAGGCGTCGTCGGCGCGCTCTATCTCGATCACCGGTACGCCGCGGGCATTTTCCGGGGAGCCGACCTCAAGCTCCTTCAGATGTTCGCCGACCAGGCGTCCCTGGCCGTCCAGAAGGCGAAGCTGATCGAACAATTGAGGGCCTCCAACCAGACCCTCTCGCGGACGGTCGACGAACAGACCGACGAACTCGCCAATCTCAGGCGCGAGGTCGACGGCCAGCGGGACAAGCTCTCCTACGAGTACCGGGAGATCGTCGGGCGCTCGCCCAAGATGCAGGAGGTCTTGTCACTCGTCGACCGTCTGATCGACTCCTCCATTCCCGTCTGGGTCTTCGGCGAATCGGGAACCGGGAAGGAGATGATCGCGCGCGCCCTCCACTTCAAGGGGCCGCGCCGGAAGAAACC
>DATIGE010000011.1 GCA_035454885.1 bacterium | reverse complement strand
ATTCCTTTTTAAGGTGATGGACGAACCAAGGCGCCTCCGGCGCCTAGTTCAAATCCCGCCGCAAAATGGAAACGGGGTGCCATCATGGCACCCCGTTCAAGTGGAGGCGGCGGGAATTGAACCCGCGTCCGGGAACCTTCGGTCTACTCCAGCTACAAGCTTAGCCCCGATTTGTGTCTCATCCTCAGACGACCCTCGAGACAGGGATTCTGAAGACCAGCCTTCTGTTGATCTCGACCCTCAAGCCGCAGGCGCGCTTGAGAACCTATCCCACAAGTTTCGTCTCAGGCGGATCGTGGGAGAACCCACAAGAGACGTCGCGGTCAATTAAGCCGCGAGTGCGAGCTCAGGCTCGGCATTTAGTTTAGTTTGCAAGGTTTAGTACGAGGATCTTGCAACCTCGGCTTGCGTCGTATGACGTCCAACTTCCCGTCGAAGCCAGTTCGCCCCCTTCCGCTCAGCACCGGCAAAGCCGGATGCTTCGCTCAAGTTGAGAGAGCTACCGCGCTCTCTCAAACTCTCATCTGTTTTTCAAAGATCTGGAACGTTCGCTGCGTACACTCGCTCACTCTTACAGGGTAGGCGCTGGCTGTGCGCGGGTCAAGGGGGGCTATTCTGCCTTCTTCTGGCAGCACTCCTTGAGCCACTCGGTCAGTTTTTTCAGGGCCTCGGCGAGGTCCTTGCAACACTCGGGGCCGCAACAGCAGCAACCGCCGCCGCCGGTGCCGCAACACGGCTTTTTCTCGGACGTCTTGGGGTCTTTTTTCATGACGATTTCCTCCTCTTCGTTGGTTTCTTTCTTGGGCCGCAGCAACCGTCGAGGGAATCCGCGAGCGACCTGAGGAACTTGACGATGAAGCCCGTGTTGATCGCGTAGCGGACCTCCTTTCCCTTCCGCTCGGCGGTCACCAGGCCGGCCTCCCTCAAGACGGCCAGATGCCTCGAAATGACGGAAAGGTCGACCGGGCAGCACTCGGCGATCCGGCCCACGCAATCGTCCGTCCCGCAGTCGGCGAGCCTCCACAAGAGGCTCAACCGGTTCGGGTCCGAGAGGGCCTTGAAGATCCGCGACGGATTGTCCGCTGGCTTGTTCATATGCACAAGTATGCAAATGATAGGAGCCTTTGTCAAGGGGGGCTAACTCCTCATCATCCTTAGGAATTTCTCGCCATCTCCCCGGAAGTGTGTTAGAAACGTCTCTCTCAAAGGGGGGGACACTATGAATCCAGATCAAGTTCCACAGATGAACCCGGCGATGGGCGCCGGAATCGGGATCGGCGTCTTGATCGTCTATCTCGTCGCCTACGTCTTCTTTGCCTACTGCCTGGCGAAGATCGCCGAGAAGACCGGCCAGCCGTTCAAGACGGCCCTCATCATGGCGCTGATTCCCATCGCCAACATCATCCTGCTCCTCCAGGTCGCGGCCAAGCCGCTCTGGTGGATCATCCTGCTCATCATCCCCATCGTGAACATCGTCATCGTCGCGATCGTCTGGATGGCGATCTGCGAGAGGCTCGGAAAAAACAAGTGGCTGGGCCTGCTCATGTTCGTGCCCATCGCCAACCTGATCCTCCTGCTGATGCTCGCCTTCGGCGGGGGCGGGGTGCCGGCGGTCAAAGCGGCCTAGTTCAGAGAAAAATCGGCGTTGTCTGATCGAAAAAGCCCTGGGTCATCCGGCCCGGGGCTTTTTCATTCCTGGACAAGATTCCACGGGAGTCTTGCGACGGCGTCCCGGAGTTCTTCGGAACCCTTGCCGAACGCCTTGTTCGCCAGGATCGTCCAGCGGCCGGAGCGGTATTCCATCCACAGCTTGGGGTAATCCCCGCCCGAACGGGATCGGGGGATCTGGGGCGTGACGAAGAGGCAGTCGCGGATCCGCCCGCCCCGCGAAAAGCAGGTGCCCGCCGTGAAGGCGATCCGGTCGCCCTCCCGGGGATCCCGCATCCCCAGGCAATACCGGACGGCGCGCCGGAAAAAGTCTTCGGGGATCCGGATCAAAGAGGCCACCGAAATCCCCGGCTGGGTGATCGCGATGATGCCCGGCCGCCCCTTGAGGACGAGCTCCTTGTCGGCCTGCGAGAAAAGATCCGCCACGATGCCCGGGACCTGCGACTCCGGAAGGGCCCTGGGTTTCGGGGGTGGGGGTGGAGGCGGAGCGATCTCCCGTTTCGGAGGGGCCGGGACCGGAGGAGGCGCCGGCGGAACGGCGGGCCTCGGGGCGCGCGGCGGGCGCGGTTTGCCGTGAGCTTCGGGGCGAGGCGACTTGAGGGGCCAGGACGTCGTCGCCAGGACGTCCAGAACGCGCTCGCGGACGGCGCGGGAGCCGATGACGTGGCGCGGGGAGATCTCCCAAAGGTCGTGACGCATCTCGAGAGGAACGAGCGGAAAGCGGAGCGGCGCCGTCCGGTAGTCCTTGGCGGAGGCCTCCCGGGGAGGATCATAGCTGACGGTCATGGCCGCGGTCACCGTCGAGCCGCGCAGTTCGCCCCGGTCCGCGTGCAGCCAGAGGAGGTCCCCGTTACGCGCCGGTTTTTGTCCGAGCGCGCGGTAGACGGCCTCGCCGAAGGCATCCGCCGGGATGCGCGGGAGGTTGTCCAGGTAGACGCCCGCGCAGGTGAGGGCGACCGGTTTCCGCATCGGCGCCGGCCGCTCGGCCTTGAGTTCGGAAGCGAGGGGGTCCTGGCGCGCGAGGAGGATCGACGTGTCGAAGAAAACCGGCCTTCCCCCGTTGCCGGTCGCGTAGAGGCCGTTCGCGATGTCGTACCGGTGGCCGTCCAGCCGTCCTTCCGCAAGGTCGCGGAGGAAGGCTTGCACCGTTTCCATCGGAAAATCGTGACGGAGGGTCTCCGCCGCTTCCTCCGTCGGGATGATGGTCCCCGCGCCGGCCGACTCCGGTTTGAGGACGGCGAAGGTCGCGTCGAAGACGAAGGATGAGACCGCCCCCGCGCGCAGGGCGGCGGAGGCGAAGAGCTGGGCGGACAATTCGAGGGGCAAAGAAGGCATGATCATCGGCCCGGCATCGGCCGTGAGGAGACGCCGGTTGCGGGATGATTTTCAACGGCTGAGGGAACAGCCGCCCGGGGAGTTCGCGGGAGTTTCCGGAGACGGTTCGACGCCTCCGGTCGTCCCGCCCCCGTCCCCCGTGGTCGTGCTGCCGCCCGTCTCGCCCCCGGCGGTCCCCCCGGTGGTCCCTCCGGTCGTTGGTTCCGGCGGCGTGTCGTCGATGGGGTCGCAGGCGTCGCCGATTCCATCGCCGTCCCGATCGGACTGGTCGGCATTGGCGGCCAGATCGCAGTTGTCGGGCCCGTCCAAGACCCCGTCATCGTCGTCGTCGGGGTCGCAGGCGTTCCCCGCGCCGTCGCCGTCGGTGTCGCTTTGGTTCGCGTTGGCCTTGAGCGGGCAGTTGTCGGCTCCGTCCAAATCGCCGTCGTTGTCGTCGTCGGGATCGCAAACATCGCCCAGGGCGTCGCCGTCGTGATCCTCCTGGGCGGGGTTTGCGTCCGTATCGCAGTTGTCCGAAAAGTCCGGGACGCCGTCGCCGTCCGTGTCGGTGCCGGCGGTCAACCAAGCGGCCGCCGCAAAGACATCCAGGAGCCCCGCTCCGGAAAGGGGGTCGAATCCCGCCGTTTCGATGTCGGCGGCCGTCGCGAGGAGGGCCGCCTCGGCGTCGTCCCCCGACGGCGCGAGCCCCCCCAAGAGCAGGGCGGCGGCGCCCGCGACGTGAGGGGCGGCGGCGGAGGTCCCGAAGAAGGGGCTGGGGAATCCGCCGAACCCGCCGACCTCCACGCCGTCCAAGGCGGTGAGGTCCGGCTTGGCGCGCGACTCCACGGAGGGAAAAAAGATGTCCGCCGGGCCCTGCGAACTGTAGGCCTCGACGTCGTCGTGGCCGGGGTCGGCCGCGTCGACGGCGGCGGCCGAAAGGACGCCCGCGACCGCCGGATGGCCGAAGAGGCTCCCCGCCGCCACGTTGTCCTCCGCGGCGAGCGTGCCGCCCAGGACGAAAAGCTCGATCCTCTGCGCGTTTCCCGACACCTTGCGGACCTGGACCTGGCACCCGCCGGCGCAGTTGAGGTCCGCCGCCTCGATCGGGTCGTCGTTTCCGTTCTGATTCGCGTTGTGGGCCCCGCATTGGCCCTGGTTCTCGCCCTGCAGGCAGAGGTCGTAGTCGTCCCCCGAACTTCCGAAGGGGTTGGACCACTGAAGGATGACGACGGGATTGAAGCCCGTCACGTTGAAGACGTTGTTGCCCGCGCCGATCTGATGGCTGCCCATGCCGTCCCCGCTGTCGGCATAGTCGCCTTCGTAGTGGTTTTCGGCGTCGTTGCCCCCCGCGGAGGCGAAGACGATGCCCGCGTCGACCGCCTCCTTCACCTTCAACGCGACCAGGCCGTCCTCGAAGTACGGCTCATCGTAGAAGCCCAGGTCGTCCACGATGACGTCCGCCTGGAAGGTGTTTTTGAGGTCGTCGACGCGGTTGCGGAATTCGAGGCTCGTTGACAGCCCCGCCCCGAACGCGAGCGTCGCGCCGGGCGCCATGTCGTGGACGATCTCCAGCATCGCGGTGCCCTCGTCGCCGTCGCTGCAGCCGCAGGGATTGGAGTCGTTGCACGTTCCAAAGACGGTGATGCCGGCCGGAAGCTCCTCGGCCGCCGCCGCGTCGCAGAGGCCGTCGACGCCGTCGGAGATGACGCCCACCTTGACGCCGGTCCCGTCGTAGCCTAGGGCGCGCAGGTCGTCGGCGCGGTGGACCGCGTCGCCTTCCGTCCGGCAGGCGTTCCCGGAC
This sequence comes from bacterium, assembly GCA_035454885.1. Taxonomy (NCBI): domain Bacteria; species bacterium. The sequence continues at coordinate 4,020 of DATIGE010000011.1, read as the reverse complement.
TGCGAGGCGCAGGAGGCGAGCCTTGAGACGCCGTAACTCGGCGGCGTGATCCGGCGGACGAAGGGGAGGTCTTGAATCGCGCCGAGATTCTCATAAGGCACCCAGGCCTGCACGATTCCGGCCTCGCGGTCCGCGATCTCGATGCGCGCGCCGCGGCCTTTCAATTGCGAGAGGACGCCGTCGTTCAGGGCCTCGACGTGGAGGTAGGTCTGGACCGCGCCCGCGCCGTCGACGCGGACGAGGCGGCCGGAGTCCGCGCGCGGGAGACCGCGGCGCTTCAGGTCATGGAGCCGGTTGGCCACGTTCCGGAGGCGCGGGTCGATCTTGGAGTCTTCGGACGGCGCCGGGACGCCGGGGAGCGAACGTTCCTGGGATTCCAGCCGGAGGCCGCCCAGGCAAAACAGGGCGGCGAGTACTCCTGCAAAGACCCTCCGGCGCATGCGGTCCTCCCAAAGGATCCAATCATGCTACCGGAATGCGGATGATGTCCAGGAAATGGGAACTACGGTCCGGCCGGGGCGGGGGCCGTCTCCGGGGCCGGCATCGTCTCCGGGGGCGACCGCCTCGGTTCCGCCTTGCTGCCGCCCTCGAAAATCTTTTTCTTCGCGCACCGGAAGAGCTCATCCTGCGTGTAGGCCACCCCCGTCTCGTCCCGGATGAGGCCGAGCTGGCTCGCGGTATCGATCCACGAGACGGCCTGCGAGGCGGTCAGGAGCAGGCCCTGGGCGCAGAAGAGGACGTCGTGAAAGGTCGCCTTGTCGGCGGCGGCCTTGAGCTTGTCGCCGAATGTGTCGTTGTCGAAGTCCTCGACCTTCAGCTCGGTCTTGCACACGTCGTTCAAGTAAGAAACCACAAGGGACTTGGCGTCGGCCTCGAGGATCTTTTCGTCCTTCACGACCGTTTCGAATTTTTCGCATTCGCCGCCGCAAGTCTTCCAGCACGGCTCCTGCTCCTTCAGTAGGCAGCCGTCGGCGCCGTTCGGGTCGCGTTTGACCTCGAGGTAGCGGACCTTGCCCTTCCATTCGTCTTTCATGAAACTGAAAGAGTATGTCTTGGCCGCGCTGAAGGGCGTTCCGGAGAGGGTGAAGGACAGGGTCCACGGCGTATGGTCGCCGGCGCCGCCGCACTCGCCCTCGCAGGTCTCGTTCACCGGCCGGCCGAAACGGGACGTGATCTCCTCGGACCAGTCGCGGCCCTTCACCGTGGCGTAGGAGTCACGGTCGTCGCAGACGTCGTCGGCATTGGGATTGATGGGGTCGACCGGCCCCGGACATTCGACCTCGTTGGAGGCCGTTTCCGTCGGAGGGGTCACCGTTTCCGTTCCGCCCTCGATGGTGTCCGTCGTGGCCACCGTCTCCTTCGCCTTGGAGCAACCGAACCCGCCGCCTCCGGCGCTATGGCTGCCGTCGTCGGTCAGGCCCGCCTGGCCCATGAAGAGGGGCGCGGACAGGGTCGCGAGGGCAAAGGCATAGAGGATGGGTGACTTCATGGAGACCTCCTGTATAGGTAAAAGGATCGGCCGCGCCCCCTTAGGAGTTGACTGGGTGCGGCATTCGGAATCGACCCATGATGCGAAAAACATTGAAATCAGCCGGGAAAATAAAAAAAATTATCAAAATGATAATTTTTTTGTCCTTCGTTTTGGGGGGAGGAGGGTCCGCCTGGCCGGGGGCCGGGGAGGGGGGGGACGGCGTCCTCTCCTTATATACCTACCATTTGGGCGAGACGGCCCGGGTCCGTTACCGGGAGGGGGACCGGTACCTGCCCGAGTCCCTGAAGCAGCTCGAGACGATCTTCCGGTCGAGGGATTCCGACAAGGTCCTGCCCGTCGACCGGAATCTCCTCGAACTCATCGACCGGATCGAGGACCACTTCGGCGTCCGCCAGGTCGAGATCATTTCCGGTTACCGGAGCACGGCCTTCAACAAGGAGTTGAAGGCGACCGGCCACGCCGTGGCGAACGAGAGCTTTCACACCAAGGCCATGGCGGCGGATCTTCATTTGGACGAGATCACCGAGGAGGCGCTCAAGGCTTACGCCGAGTCGCTCAAGACCGGCGGCGTCGGGTTCTATCCGTCGCTTCATATGGTGCACGTGGACGTGGGGCCGGTGAGGACCTGGGGCGAGCCCGCGCCCCGCAAGGCGTGGGTGGGGGAGAAGAACGCGGCGGCGCCGGTCACGCTCACGGTCGCGCCCGACCGGTCGGTCGGGAAGAAGGCCTTGGACTCGCTGAAGGTCGAGGGCGGGGCCATCGAACCGGCGGTCGACATCGAATTTTTCGATCGGGGCCGGTGGACGGTCGTCGGCCAAGTCGACGCAACCGTTCCCCTGAGCAAGCAACAGGAGGCTCTGGCCGATCTGCCTTTTGGAAAATTCCGGCTGAAGGCGAGAGTGAAGGGCCAGCCGGACCTGTTTCAATACTCCAACGAATTTTATTTCAAACGCATGTAGGGGCGGGGTGATCCCGCCCCTACCGTTTCCGCCGCATCGCGCGGTCCATCTCGCGCTTTTGCTCCTTCTTCTTGATGTCCTCCCGCTTGTCGATGTTCTTCTTTCCCCGCGCGAGGCAGATCTCGATCTTGGCCCGGCCGTTCTTGAAGTAGATCTTCGTGGGGATGAGCGTGAGGCCGCGCTCCTTGAGCTTGCCGATGAGGTGTTCGAGCTCATGGGCGTGGAGGAGGAGCTTCCGGGGACGCAGGGGCGCGTGATTCAAGCGGTTGGCCGGCGGGTAGGGGGCGATGTGCGAGTTGTAGAGGATGAGCTCGCCGGACCTCGTATGGACGACGTAGGCGTCGCCGATGTTGGCGTTGCCGTCGCGCAGGGACTTCACCTCGCTGCCGAGAAGGACCATCCCCGCCTCGTACTTGTCCAAGAGTTCGTAACGGAATCCGGCCTGGCGGTTCGTGGCGACGATCTTGATACCGGGGGATCCCTTCGGGCCTCCCCCGAGCCCCCTGTTCGCTCGGACGGAATGAATCCGATCCTCGCTCACGCCAACGTTCACACCCTGACCCGCTTGCCTTCGACGAAGACGGCGGCGATCTCGCGGTCGGTGGTGTTCTCGATCAGGGTGTTGGCAAGGCGTTTGGGGGTGACCTTCTCGGGCAGGCGGACGGCGATCAGGTCCGCCTCCTTGCCGCGCTCGAGGGTGCCGATCCGGTCGCCCAAGCCCAGGGCCTTGGCGCCCTCGATCGTCGCCATGCGGAGGAGGTCCTCCGGCGACGGCTGATCGGCCTCGGGGTAATGGTTCCGGATGAAGCGCATCTCGTCCCAGAGCGAAAGGGAATAGAGGGCGCCCGTGCCGTCGGTGCCGAGCGCGACGAGCGAGCCCGTCTCTCGAAGCTTCTTGAGCGGCGGATTTCCGAGCTTGAGCCTCGCGTTGGACCGCGGGCTGTGCACCACGCGCGCGCGGTTGCGGGCGATCGTCTCCAGGTCGTTGTCGGCCAGGTGGTTGCAGCCGATGAGCGTGGCGTTCTCCAGGAATCCGATCGAATCCAGGTACTGGATGGGCGTCTTGCGGTGCTCCGGCGGGAGCTGATTCGCCCATCCCATGGCGGGGAAGAGCCGCTCCGCGATCTCCCCGGAGGATTCGTAGAAGAACTGCATCTCGGAAAACGTCTCCGCGACGTGAATCTTGCAGGGGATGCGCAGTTCGCGGGCGTGCTGGGACAGGATTTTGAGCAGGTGGCGCGAGAGCGTGTAGGCCGCGTACGGCGCGAGCCCGGCGGAGAGACGCGACGACTTGCAGTCGAGAATTTCGTCCACTTGCGAGAAGGCGCCCTCGTAGCCGTCCAAGATGTCCGCGTCGCCGCCGGTCAGGAGTTCCGGAAAGAGCACCATGCGCATCGGGCTGTTGGCCGCCTGGGGGATGACGCCCACGTACTGGCCCGCGTCGCCCACGCACGTCGTCCCGGAGCGGAGGAGCTGTCGGATGCCGTCGTCGAAGCACTGGCGGCGCCCGGCGGGCGTGAGCGACCGCCGGTGGTTCCAGCCCAAGGTGAGCCAGTCGAAGAATTCGAG
>DATIGE010000010.1 GCA_035454885.1 bacterium | reverse complement strand
CTCGGCCCAAAAGACGCTCACTATTCGGGTGGTTTGGTGGCCGGGGCCAAGATTCTTGAGTTTTTCGGCGACGCGGCGACCGCCCTTTGCCTGCGCGAAACGAGGGGGCTGAACGAGGGCCTCTTTCGCGCCTACGAGAGCGTCGATTTTCTCCGGCCCGTCTACGCCGGCGACACGATCGAGGCGACGGCCAGGATCACGAGGATCGGAAACACCTCGCGCACCATGGAGTTCTCCGCTTACAAGACGGGTCAGCGACGCGCGTTGATCGCGAAGGCGAAGGGGACGGTGGTGATTAGCCCGGATAAACCTGCCCGGCGGCGATGACCAACCGCGCGGCCGTATCCCGTTCCGAGGCGGCCGCCGCCAGCGAGTGGAGATGGAGGGCGACCAGGGCCAACAGGGGCATGCTCCCCTCCACCTCCGCGGAAACCTGCATCTCGGCCTTCCCCGAAGGAAAATCCATCAGGACCCTTTGAGTGGCATCGTAGAGCCTGATCTCACCGCCGGTTCCGCGCGCGAGGCGGAAGTCGATGCCCACCAGGCTTCCGAAATGAGAGGCGGCGGCAAGCGGGGCGGTGGCCCGGTTGGAGGAGCGCGGGTGCCGCTGGCGCCCCATCAGCAGGTCGGTCAACAAGGCCGGATATTCGGCCCCCTCCCGGACGAAGAGAGGTGATTTTTGAAAATAATCCGTCAGGACGTACGTGCTTAGGAAGGCGATGGAACTTTCGGTCATCTTCCGCTTGAAGAGGAGCGCCATCTCCCCGAGCCGGGTCGTGGCCTCGGCATGTTCCGTCCATGGGACGCCCGCGTAACAATGCTCCAAAGCCAGAAAGGTCGCGCCGATCGGCCCGGAGCCCTGGACGAAAGAGGCCTGTTCCGCGGTCCCGAGGGCCAGAAGCGGGCCCAACGGAATGAGATTCGAAATGACGAGGGGGGATGGCATGGCGGACGATTCGACACTGGGAGGCTAAAGTTGTGGGGATTGTGCGGAAACAGTAAAATGCTGCCGGTGAACCAGGTCATCCTGACGGCCGCCTTGGTGGGCGCGGAACTGACGCGAAGGGAAACGCCGTACCTGCCCCTGACGCCGGTGGAGATCGCCGATGCCGCGCGGATGGCCGTCGATGCCGGGGCCGCCGTGGTGCACCTTCACGTCCGCGACGAAAACGGGGCACCGACGAATGCCGCGGCGAGGTTCCAAGAAGCATTGACCGCCATCCGCCGCGTTTGCCGGCCTGTCCCCATCCTTCAGGTGTCGACCGGCGGGGCGGTGGGGGATAGCCTCGAGAGCCGCGCGGAACCCCTGGAGGCCCGGCCCGACATGGCCTCCCTCAACTCCGGATCGGTCAATTTCGGCGATGCCGTTTTCGCAAACCCCATCCCCTTCATCGAATTCCTCGCCCAACGGATGGGGCGGAAAGGGATCAAGCCGGAGATCGAGGTCTACGACCTCTCCCACGTCGAGACGGCCGTCCGATTGATCGAGAGGGGGGAGATCCAGCGTCCCGCCCAGTTCCAATTCGTGATGGGCGTGAAGGGGGCGATCGAGGCGACGGAGGAGAATCTCAAACTGTTAGTCTCGAGAATTCCCAAGGAGTCGACGTGGACCGTGGCCGGCGTCGGCCGCCACGAGTTCCCGATGGCCGAGCTGGCTCTGACCCTGGGCGGCCACGTCCGCGTCGGGCTCGAGGACAACCTCTATCTGGAGAAGGGCGTCCTCGCGAAGGGGAGCCACGAGCTCGTCCAGAAAGCCGTTGAACTGGCCCGTCGCCATGGTAGGGAACCTGCGTCGCCCACGGAGGCCCGCAAAATCTTATGCCTGGAATCGGCGTCGTCCTGAATCCCCATTCGAAGCGGTACAAGAAGAATCCCGAAAAAATGAAGCGCATGGGCTTCATCGTCGGCGACAAGGGCCACTTCGGTGCGACGAAGGATCTGAACGACATCGGGCGCGTGGCCCAGGAATTCAAGGAGCATGACATCGACATCCTGGCCTTGAGCGGGGGGGACGGGACCAATCACCGGACGCTCACGACCTTCATCGACGTCTACGGCGAAAAGCCGCTCCCGAAGATCGCTTTTTTGCGCGGCGGGACGCTGAACACGATCGCCTTCTCCTGTGGCATCTACGGGTCCCCGGAAAAGATTCTTACGAATCTCCTTTACAAGTACCACGAAGACGAGCCCTTCGAGACGACCGAGATTACGATTACGAAGATCAACGAGTTTTACGGCTTCATCTGGGGCGTTGGCGTCATCTTCCGCTTCATGGACGCCTACTACGACCAAGGCGCGCCGTCTCCGGCCCGGGCGGGATGGACGCTCGCCAAGGCCATCGGGTCGGCGATGATCAACGGGCCGTTCGCCTGCAAGATGTTCGAGCGGATGGACGGGCAGGTGACGGTCAACGGCAAGCCCTGGCCGTTCAAAAACTATTCCGCGATCTACTCGGGCTCGATCGAATATCTGGGGCTCGGGTTCCGCGTCTTCTACCTGGCGCGCGATCCCCAAAAGTTCCACGCCGTCGGTTTTTCCCTCCCCCCGCGGAACGTCCTTCGCTACGTCCCCCTCATGTTCCTGGGCCGTCCCTCCGGATGTCCGGACCTGATCGAGGAGGCGGCGAGCGAAATGATCATCGAGCTCAAGGAACCCGCGCCCTTTACGATTGACGGCGACCTGCACCCGCCCACGGATTATTTCCGGATCACCCCGGGGCCCCGATTGACCGTGATCGTAAAGTAAGATTGGCACTTCGGTTGCATAAGCTCCCCCTCAGGAGCCTTCATGCGCACCAAAATCCGGAAAAAGGTTATCAAAATGATAAAGATTATCACTTTGATACCGGCGAGCGTGGCCTACCTGCTCATCGCCGGCTGCAACTCGGGTGATTCCTCCAAGGGAGGTCCCGCCGAGGTGAATCCGGATGTCGGCATTTCGGGATCGCCCGAGGCGAGTCCCGACCCCCTGAAAGAGCTCCAGGACGAAGGCAAATTGCCCACCTACGGGACGGGCCCCAAGACGACGCCGCCCACGGGCACGACGGTCGAGGGCCTGAGCGTTTTCCCGCCCACGATCGACCCCGACCAGGACAACGTGCCGAACAGCGCGATCACCGGCCACCCGGAGATCGCGATCGACAACTGCCCGAACGTCTTCAATCCCGGCCAGGAGGACTCCGACGGGGACGGAGTCGGGAATGCGTGCGAAAGCTGACGAACTGTGTTAATCGGTTTCCATGCCCTTGGCCGTCGGTCTGATGTCCGGCACCTCCATTGACGGGATCGACGCCGCCCTGGTCGAAATTTCCGGAAAATCTCCGCGCTTGAGGATCCGCCTGGTCGACTGGGGCATCTTTCCTTTCCCCAAAGGGCTGAAAGAACGCGTCCTTGCCGTCTCGCACCCCTCTGAAAAGGGCGTCGGCGAGATCTGCCGGCTCAACTTCGAGTTGGGCGAACTCTTCGCCGGTGCCGTGATCCGTCTCGCGAAAAAGGCGCGGGTGCCCGTGAGCCGCCTCTCCGTCGTCGGCTCGCACGGGCAGACGATTTGCCACTTGGGGGGGGAGGGGACGCTCCAAATCGGAGAACCGTCGGTGATCGCCGAGAGGACGGGCATCGCGACGGTGGCGGACTTCCGCCCGAGGGACATCGCCGCGGGCGGGTTCGGGGCGCCGCTGGCCCCGTATCTTCATTATCTCCTGTTCCGCCATCCCAAGTGGAACCGCGCCGTCCAGAATCTGGGAGGGATCGGGAACCTCACGATGATCCCCAAAAAGGCCGGGCCGGAGGACGTGATGGGCTTCGACACGGGGCCCGGCAACATGGTGATCGACGGCCTGCTCCGCGAGATGACCAAGAACAGCATCCATTACGACCATGGCGGAAAAATCGCGGAGAAGGGCGCCGTCTCGCTCAAACTCTTGAAGCGTCTGATGGCGCACCCCTTCATCCTGAAGAGACCGCCCAAGACCTCCGGGCGCGAGGAGTTCGGCCGCGCCTTCGTCCAGTCGATCCTCGTGCAGTCGCGGAAAATCGGCCTCAGGGAGGAGGACATCATCGCGACGGCCACCGCCTTCACGGCGTCCTCCATCGCCACGAACTACCGGAAGTTCGTCTTCCCGAAGATGATCCCCGACGAGATCATTTTCGGGGGAGGCGGCATTCACAACGCCACCCTCATGCGCATGATCCGCGCGGAGCTCCCGAACATAAAGATATCGAGCTTCGATCTTTACGGGATCCCCGCCGACGCCGCGGAGGCCGTCTGTTTCGCGGTCCTCGCGCACGAGACGCTTCACGGACACCCCACCAACATTCCGTCGGTGACGGGGGCGAAAAGATCCGCGGTTTTGGGTAAGATAGTGCCGGGCAATAGCGAACGAAGTCCAGCTTAGCTGGACGGAGAGAACGATGAGACAGATAATGAGTAGATGGGGGTCGGGGGGAGAGCGGGATCTCCCCACGCTATGAAAGAACACCTGAAGGCCTACATCGACGAGAGCAAGACCGCGCATGTGAGGGGGTTGAGGATCCTCCTCGAGTATTTCTACGCCACCGAAATCTTCGAAGAGATCACGCGCGGCGGCGTGAAGATCATCTCCATCTTCGGTTCGGCCCGGACCAAGCCTCATTCCGCCGAGTACCGCCTGGCGCACCAACTCGGGGGGTTGCTTTACAAGACGGGATTCGCCGTCGTCACCGGCGCATCCCGCGGCATCATGCAGGCGGCCAACCAGGGCGTCGCGGACGCCATCGCGGAGGAGATCGTGAAGGGGAGGAAGGCGCGCACCCCGGAGGAGGCCCGCGAGACGGCCTTGTATCAGAAGCGGCTCAAGAGCCGTTCGGTGGGCTTAAGCATCTCGCTGCCGATGGAATCGGAGAACAACCCGTTCGTGGGCGTCAGCGCGACCTTCCATTACTTCATGGTGCGCAAGTTCTTCTTCGGGACGCTGTCCTCCGGATTCATCGCCTGCGAGGGGGGATGGGGGACGCGGGACGAGCTTTTCGAAATACTGACGCTCGTCCAAACGGGAAAGGCCCCGGTCCTGCCGATCGTCTATCTCTCGCCGAATGCCGATCACCTTGAGCAGGACCTGCGTCATGCGCTCCGGAAAAAATACATCGCGGCGGAGGATCTGAACCTGCTGCGGATCGTGAAGACTCCCGAACAGGCCGCGCGGGAGATCTCTCAATTCTACCGGAACGTCCGGTCGCTGACGTACGAGCGCGACCAGATGGCGCGGCTCGTTCTGGAAAGGGCGGTCTCTGAGGGGAAAAAAAGGGCCGTCGAGAGGATTCTCCTGGAGGAGATGGACCCTCAGGATCTGGAGTGGAGCGGCCGCGAACTCCTGCTACACGGCTACCGCCCGCATTCCTACGGTTTCCTGCGACGGGCGATCGACCTCTTGAACCGGCCCTGAACTCGCCGGTGCTTTAGAGATAGGAAAGCTTCACCCGCCCCGACCGCAAGTCGTCCTCGGCCTGGCGCAAACGCTCCAGCGTGCCCAGATCGTTCCAATAACCGCCGTAGAGGTATCCGCTGATCTTCTGGCCCGCGTCGATGGCGGGTTGGTAGCCTTGGCGGATCAGGCAGGCCTCGCGATCACGGGGGAGAAAATCGAGGAACTTCGGATCGAGATACTGAACGCCGGTGTACATGAGAGGGCGGAGGCCTGTCTTGCGGGGCGGTTCCGCCCCGAAGCCCAAGATCCTATCGGCGCGTCCGACCCAAACGGGCGTGAAGTTGGAATCCGCGGCCCGCTCGCGCACCACCATCGTGGCCAGCGCCTTTTTCTTCTTGTGATGGCGGTGAAGCGCCCTGAGGTCCACGTCGATCAGGACGTCGCTGTTGAGGACCAGAAAGCTCTCGCCTTCGAAGAACCTCGATGCCTTCTTGACGCCGCCGCCGGTGCCGAGGATTTTTGGCTCCCAGGAATAATGGATGCGAAGCCCGAAGCGGGAACCGTCGCCCAGCTCCCTTTGGATCAGATCGCCCAGGTGATGAAGGTTGATGACGACCTCGCGAATGCCGTGCTTTTGCAGCAGCTTGAGCGAATATTCGATGAGAGGGCGGTCGTCGACGAGCAGGAGGGCCTTGGGCGTCTTGTCGGTCAGGGGGCGCAGGCGCGTGCCGAGACCGGCGGCGAGGACCATCGCCTTCACGCCGTCCTCCATTCGGGAACGTATTGTTTGAGGAGATCGAAAAGCTCTTTCTGATCTATTTGCCTCTCGAATGCCTCGCGGACGTAAAGAAGCGAATTGGGAATATGCTTCAGAAACGACGGATTGCCCTTCACCCGGTCGATGTAGACGAATCGGCCCGCGTCCTTGAGCTTGCGCTGGATCGTCATCAGGTCAAACATCACGAGATAGTCGGCTCCCCGGATGCCCGTATCCCGACGGTCCAAATAATATTCGATCAGCTCGTCGATCAGGAGGGGAGAAAGGGAGACATACGAATCGCGCAAGAGAGCGACCAGGTCGTAGGGATGCGGTCCCATGAGCGCATCCTGAAAATCCAGGAGGCGGAGCGTGTCGTCCTGGATCATGAGGTTACGGCTCTGAAAATCGCGATGCGCGAGGATCTGAGGGAGCGCCGTGAGTCTGTCCGTCACCCGGTGCATCAGGGCGCGGATGGTTTGCGCGTCTTTCCGGGGGATCTTCAGTCCCAGTCTCTCTTCCACACCATATTTCAAAAAGTGATCGAACTCCCAATCCAATAGGGTCGGATCGAAGGAGCGCTGAAAGGCGACGCAATCGGAATCGGTTTCATCGGTTCGTTTCTGAAACTCGACCAGGAGGTCAACGGCCTTCCGGTACCACAAGCGACGAACGTCGTCCCCGGCCGCGGAAACGCGCCTCTCCAGGGTTTCGTCCCCGACATCCTCCAGGATGAGGACGCCCGATTTCTCATCCGCAAAATGGATCGCCGGAACGGGCAATCCCCTCTGCGTCAAGAAACGGCCGATATTCACGAACGGGATCTCCGCCGGTTTTGACTTGAGATTGGTGATTTCCTCCGAGGCGCTGGCCTTTCCTTCCGGAAGTTTCATCACGACGAAGGAATGCCCGTCTTGGAGCGCCAGGCGGTAGTAAATGCGGTAGGAGGCATCGCCCTGGAGTTTGGTGAGCCTGAGTCCACGAGGCGATACCTTCAATCGCTCCGCGAGAATTCGCTCCAGTTGGGTTTCAAGTTCGATGGTCATGATGTCTTAGGGAAGGGGGAGCACCGTGAAGGGGAGGGCGTTGCTGGTTCGTCCTTCCGTGACGACGATGATGGCTGTCTCCCCTTCGGCCGCGTCGTCGGGCATGAGGAAGGTGAGGGACTCGGTCCCGTCCTCGGCGACGTCGTAGGCGTCGGCCGCTTGCGTCACGCCCCCCACGGAAACGATGTTCTCAGGCGCCACGTAGGAGAAGCCCCGGCCGGCGAGGATCACCGTGTCGCCGCCGGAAGCGGCGTCGGGGTCTGCGGAAAGGACGAGTGGGCGGCTCCCGCTGCTGACGACGTTGGAAGTGGGCTGGGGCCGGTCGATTGCGCTGCAGCCGGCGCCGGCCTGGCAACCGGCGGCGAGGAGGCAGGCGATGAGGAGGAGTCGTCGCGATACCATCGGGTGAGAACCTTTTCCGCGGGCTTGCCGCGAGGCGTATAGCTACGATCGTTTTCTCCCCCTTGTCCATACCAATTCCAAAAATAGACGCCCCCGAGATTGCGGCTCTTGTTCCAGGAGAGGAAGAACGCCTCATAGCAGACGGACTGCTCCTCCAGGTCGACGGGTCCGGGGCGCGTGTAATCCCAGGGGTGAGCGCAGCCGCCGTCGACGCTCGGATAGCCGATTTCCGTGAAAATGAGTTTCTTCTTGTGCGTCTCCTGCCACGCGGCGATCTCGTTGGAGATGTCCCACCAGCGGCGGACGATTTCCTCGACCGTCGGGGAGCTCGACTTGGCCATTTCGTAGTAGCCGTTGAGGCCGAGGTAGTCGAGATCGTCCCAGAAGCCGATTTTCTTGTAGTGATCCCAATTGGCGGAGTAGAGGATTTCTCCGCGATAGACCTTTCTCACGTCGGCGATGAGAGATTTCCAAAAATCCACGTCCTGTTCCTGCGAGCAAAGTTCTGAGCCCACCAAGTAGAGGGCGACCCCATGTTGCGCGGCGATGCGGGCGTAATGCATCACGAAGCGACGGTAGCTGGCCTGCCAGATTTTGACGTCCCCGGGCGCGATGACTCCCCGCCACTCCTTGGGCTTGCGTTCCTCGAGCCTCAGGATGGGGAAGAGAAAAACCTCCAGTCCCGAGCGGCGCGCCTGGCCGATCACCTGGACGAGCTTCTCGTCCGGGGTCGTGTCGAAATCGCCGAGCGGTTTCCAGCGGGGGTAGATTTCGTTCGCGTGGATGTCTTTCTGGTACCACGAGACCACGAGCGACACGTGCGTGGCCCCGAGCGCCTTGATCTCGCGGATCTCGTTCTCATAGTTGTAGTCCGGGTCCTTCGAGTAAAGACCGAGCACGACGCCCTTGTGATAGCCCCAGGCCGTGCCCCAGCCCATGCAGGTCAACAGGACGATCGCTGTGAGGATTCTTTTCATGGGATTCTCGAGGGTCTCAGTTGGGAAATTTGTTGGTTGGCGGAAAAAGAGGCACGGGCTGGATGCCTTCGGAAGCCAGGATTTCAGCGGCGCGCCGGCTTCCGGTCTTGAGCCAGCGCTCGTAGAGACGGAGAAGGTCCGTGTCGCGGGTCACGCTCGCCTGTTCGCTCACCTCCGACAGGACGTCCGCGTAGGCCATGAAACGGCGGGCCAGTTCCGAGAAAATTTCGGCCAGGGCGGACTTTCGCGCGACCAGGTTCGAGAGGTTGCCGTAGGCGTTTTCGCCCATTTGGACATAGTAACCCACGTCCACCAGGCGGCGCGATAGACTTTCCGGGAAGAATCCGGAAATGAAGAGAGAAAAGTCTCCAAGCCGTTTCAGGAGCTTGATTTGCAGGGCTGCATCCGCATGGGCCGCCCGCAAATAGAGAAACGCCAGGGGTTCTTCCCGAAACCCTTCGGGGGGCTCCCCATAGACCTCGGCGGTGGTCATGGATTGGGTCAAAAGGTTCACCAGATAGAATTCGATGGCCTCGGGGGCCTGGAACCTGAGGGACTTCCTCACCAGCTCCCGAAAGTATTCGGCGAGGCTTTGTGTCGGGTCCGGCGCGCTCAAAGAATAAGCATCCGCCATCTTGGCCGCTCCAGGCTCAGTATAGCGGGTCCCGTCGGAAAATCGAACTAAAATATAAGCAACATTTGCCCCGGACGGACGATAAAGCACACAGAAGGTTGACTCTGACTTTCACTAGGGGGTCTGAATTTTAGGGCATAACCCTGGGGTGGAGGACGGAGAGAGGAGATTCACCTTCACCCCATAATCCCCCATCTCCTCTCTCCTTTTATAAACGGCCCTGCGTGTTCCGCAGGGCCGTTTTTATTTTCCGTTCTTATATCCCTTCGCGATCAAATAAACCTCGGTCGAGGTCTTGCGCGTCGCGTCGGGGATGAAGGTCTTGATCTGGGCAAAGGTGTTTTTCAGGTTATTCTTGAAGAGCTCCAGTTCCTCGCCGGGGAAGATTTTGACCACGAAATCGCCGCCTTCCCTGAGGAAGATCCGGCAGAGTTGAAACGCCTGTTCGGCTAGCTCGTAGGAATTGTAGTGGTCTTGGAATTTGATCCCGGAGAGGTGCGGGGCCATGTCGGAGAGGATGATGTCGACCTTGCGGCCCAGCTCGGCCAGGAGCCTCTGACGGGTGCGTTCCTCACGGATGTCACCCTGGATGAACGTCGCGTTCTTCTCCTGAAAGGGCGGGAGGGTCTCCAAGTCCACGCCCAGAACGTGCCCGAAGGGGCCGATCTCCTTGGCAGCCACCTGAACCCAACTTCCCGGAGAACAGCCCAGGTCGACGACCGTTGAACCCTTCTTGAAGAGCTTGAACCTCTGGTTCATCTCCATCAGCTTGAAGGCGGCGCGAGACCTGAGACCTTCATCCTTGGCCTTTTTGAAGAAACGATCTTTTCTTTGATAAGCAGGCATCTTTGTTTTCCTCGATAATTATCCATGTTCATGTTCATGAATTTGAAAGAAAATCAATAGGTTGCGCTAAAATAAATCACTTTTTATTGAGGGCAGACAAAGGGCCGAATTTATTGCATAATTTGAGATGATGACGCTGACCGAACTCGAACAGGACCTCGATCTCATCTGGCACGGGGTGAATGACCCTGCTAACTTGGAATTCTTTTTAAAATCGAACATTTATTGGGCTGAAGGGGATGTCAGGGGGCACGAAGACGGTCTTTTGGTCCTCCGGCACGACCCTTGGGAGACGCACCCCCTCCGTCCGGAGGAAGGGCTCCTGGATTTTCGGGATTGGCTCAAGGCCGCCCATGAGGCGGGCAAGGGGATTCAGATCGACCTGAAGGAGGGAGGGTCCACGATGGACCGGATGATCCACCTTCTGAAGGAAGTCCGGTTTCCCGAGTCCCGGCTCTGGTTCACCACCAACCTGAAAGACGTTGCGATCGAGGACTACGGCCGTTTGGGCCGGACCTTTCCCCACGCCCGGCTGCAATCGACCATTCCGCTCCGGTTCATGTTTCAGGACATGACCGTGGACGATCGAACCTCGTGGCTCGACCTCAATCGCGGCCTCGGGGCCCGTTTTCTTTCCATTTCCTGGTACGACGAGCCGACGGCGGGTGAATTGGAAGAAATCCGCAACGCCGGATTCGGCATCAATCTCTTCTACGTGAATACCATGGAGGACATCCGGAAGGCCGTCGCCCTCAAGCCGGACGCGATCACGTCGGATTTTCACGTCCCCGAATGGGGGCTCTTCGGCCGGGGGTCGGGGGAAAACGGGTTCTATTTAGAAAAGGCTTAAATTGACGGGAGGCGCGGGGTCCTTCCAGTTGACCCTGGCCGTCAGCCGGTTGGAGCCGTCCTTGGAGAGATAGTAGACCAGACCGTTCTTCTTTCCGAATTCATAGACGTCCTTGGTGAGCCGCACGTCGTCCAGACAATACTTCTTGAGCTTCTCCATCTCGCCCGAACGGTAATAATGGATGGCGTCCAGGCCCGATCCGCTCTTGCCCACGCCCAGGGTCGCCGAGGCGACACTCTGCAGGCTCACCCGGTGGCCGAGCGTTTTCTCCAGGTCGTCCATGATGTCGAGGAGCGGCATCTGCCCCAAGTCGATGTGCTTCAGGTAGGGCTGGAGGACTGGAAAATCGAACCGGCGGATATTGAACCCAATGACGCGGCTCGCCTTGGAGAGCCGGAGTTCCAGCTCCGGCAGACGGGTCTCTTCGTAACAGGCGTACTCGTCGTTCTCGTAAAAATAGACGCCGGCGACCGAGACGCCCAGGTCGCCCGGATTCCGGGTGCCGATTTCGTCGAAGATCTTCTGCGTCTCTAGGTCCAAGACCACTTGGCGGTGGGGCATAAAAGGCTAGTTAAGAAAATGCCGGGCGGCGGACAAGGGAATTTTAAGGAACGGAGAGACTTCTCCAAAACTCGCAGAAGCGCTTCCAAAAGGAAAGGATGTCGAAGGGATAGGTTTTCAAATCCGTCGAATGGGTCTCGGCCCGCTTCCGGCAGAGGAGGTGGAGGACGCGGTTCGGCGGATGCATCAACCAAAACACGTTCTCCCCGGCCTCCTTCAAGACGTGGCGTATCACCTGCCGGTTCGAATCCGAAGGTTCTATCTCCAAAAGCTCCCGCAGTTCCTTGAGCTCCATTTCGAGCACGAGCGGCAGAGACTCCGGGTGCCGGCTCATCAAATCGATCTCCCGGTCCAAGCCGAAGGGGCGCCACAATCCCATCCGGCTTAATCCCAGATAAGAAAGGATTAGAGATACCTCTGCGCTTAAATCCGGGGAGGCCGGGGCCCCTTCCAGGAAACCGATGGCCGATTGCAGAAGCTTTTCGTCGATGAGACCGCGCCCCCTCGGCCCCTGAAACTGGATGAGAAAATCCCTCTTTCGTCTCAAGCTTTCCTCCCTTTTTGCCCTCTCCAAGGGATTCGCGTCCCTTACGGTGTAAGGAAGGACAAAGGCCCAAGAAGGGTAATCCAAGACGAGTTTCTTTGGGGAAGCGTCCGCGAGCGTCTCGACCTCCAGCTTTTCGGTTTTCTCCACCAGCCTTTCCGTCCCATTTCCCGTCAGAACGGCCATCGGGAGCGCCGGCGCATTCTCCTCGATCCGTTCGGTGGACCCACTTTGCGCCACCCGGGGCGCGGCCTCCTCGATCGGATGCCCCTTGGTGAGGTCGTCGGGAGCCGCCGTCTCCACCATCCCGGAAACATGCTTGACCGTCAGGTCCGTGGGTCCGGTGGGGAACGCAGGGATAATGCCCTGCACACGGATCGGTCCGGTGTCCACGTCGTGAATCGCTTTTTCTGCCTTGGGAAAAACATTCCTGCCGGCCCAAAGAATGTTATCGATGAACCTTGAGGCAGGTTCATCGTTCAAATTCCTCAGTTCAAAGTACTCGCCACCAAGGGCAGTGAAAGTCAGATTTTCAAGGGTGATAAAAATCCGGGTTCTTACCTCCGATCCTTCCGCCGTGTGCAGAGCGATCACGGGAGGCCACGGCCCTTCGGAAAGTAAAAAATCGCTCCCCAACCTTTCGTCGGCCTTGAATATCAAGCGGCCGAAACCGATAGGATCGCTCCGATAGCGGAAGAGATACCCGGGGCCGCTCATGGTCCTCTTGACCAAGGACGTCCTATCCAATTCGTCGCCCGAGAACACGTTATTAGCCATCTGAAGCGGGAGATGCTCCGCGCTAGTTCCGTACATTTGCAAAGAAACAGTGGCCAGAATGGTTTGCACTGCCGTGAGTTGTGACAAGGCGGGGATTGTGAAGGGCATCATGCCTTCTCGATCGGTCCCGTTTTCCAGAAGTTGCCGTTCAATTGGAATGCGACGGTCGCGGGTCAACTAGACGGTGTGGATTTACTGTTCCTCAGGTGCGGATTGAAGGATCTGGCGCAATACCTCGGGATTTCGGACCCCTTCAGGGGCTTTGATCGGGTATGGAGGAGGGACATAGCCCTTCAGAACCCGGAAATCGGGGGCGTCGGTTACGGTGAAGAGGCCGAGGGTCGGGCCGAGAAGTATGTTGCAGGTGTCGAGGATGAGCTTCCCCCGACCGACCTTGAGATCCTCAAAGGCCAAGTTGGGAATCGTCCTGCCGTCTTCCGTTGCCCTCACTTTGGCGGAGAATTGCGTGAACGATGTCTTGGGATAGTCCTCAGGGATAAACGTCAGACAACCCAGCCCGTCCTTCGGACAAGGGTACCACCCGATATCCCCCTCGCAGTCCTCCGTGCGACCCTTGAAGCACTTTTCGCAGAAGAGTTTGAGGCTGAGCGTTCCGTCCCGGCGCAAGAAGAGCAGGGCGGGATCGCCTTCGCGAGGCGCTTCTTGAGACAAGTTCGGTCCGTAGAAGGCCCGGTAGAGAAATTTGGAATTCAGGTCGTCGGCCCCGGTCATGTCGGTCTTCGGCTCGATCGGTCCGGGGCCCGCGGCGACGACGGGCCGGGGTTCTTCGACGGGGGCGGTCTTGTCCTCAAAGGCCGATTCAAAGGCCCGCTCGATCGTCCGAGGGTCCGTGCGCGTATCGCCCGTGCTACCCGAGAAATCTTCCCAAAGGCTTCTCTGCGCGACACCAGTTTTCGGGGTAGGAACCTCCGTATTTTCTTGAGGGGCCGTCCCCTTGGGCGTCAAACTTTGTGCGGGGTCGTCCCAGCTTTCGTCGGTGGAGGTTTGCTCGGAAGGGATCTCCTTTTGACCGGCAAAAGGTCCCCGCGGCTGGACGCAGCCCGAAAAGGCTCCCGCGCTCAGTGTGAGCCAGACAAACAGAAGTGCGATCTTTCGCATGGCCGTCGTATTCCCGAATAATAAGCGAAAAAAGTGAGTCGCGCTATCTTTGTAGAAGTTATCGGCTGACGTGGGAGAGAGGTTTCCGTTCAGTTGGAATGCGACGTCTCTGAGAAGCTCACTTTATCTTCGATTCGACGGAAACGGCGGTCAGTATTTCAGAGGCAAGACGGACGATTTCTCTCTCGTCGAATCCATTGGAAATCAATTCGCCGCAAATGCTTTTCGCGAGGATTCTTAGGGTGCGAGTGCGCCTGTCTTCAAGTTTTCGTGGCGGCGGAGGCTCGAGGAAGGTCTCTCCGCCTCTTAAGAGCGCCTGCAAGGCGGCCTCGTCCTCCGCGACCCGCTCAAAAACCCGCGCCGCGGCCTTCCTCAAGGTTCCCTCTGGATTCCGGGCCTCGTCCGGGGTCCAGTGAGGAAGTGGCGTCCGGGCGGATCGGTACATGTTGATCTGCATGGCGGTTTGCGAGGCCTCCGCGGCCAAAACGTGACCCGACTCGGAGAGGGCCTCCGTCATGCGGTCGACACGGGCTTGAAGCTGATCCAATGGATAAGATGCACTATCGGCCAATGAAAGGGACGCTGCCAGCCAAGAGGAGACGCCTATATTTGCTCCCATGGTAACCATAAAGTCCTCCATACCTGTCTTGTCGATGCGTAAAGGCCAAAGTTGCCGTTCAGTCAAAATGCGACCAAAGGGGTCAGCGCCGGGTTTTGAAGGGAAGAGCAAGCCGTTCGCGCATCCACTCGGTATCCTTTTCGAAACCGGCCTGCACCATCGACTGCGCAATCCAATTGAGAACCTGGCTGCGTCTGGATTCGTCGGGGATCCTCTGCGCCGTTTGGAAGGCTTCTTTAAAGGTTTTTCTGGCCCAAACTGTGAATTGGGCGGCCCTCAGAGAAACGGCCAATGTCCTGAGATCGCACGCTCGAGAATAAGGATCGGCGGTCAGATTGCCGATGGCCCCTTCAAAAATCCTACGCGCTTCATCGCGGAGGCCTGCCATCGCAAGACAAATTCCGACATATTGGGATTCCACTCCACCTTTTTGCTCTCCCACCACCTCCTGAAAGAGTTCATCGGCGCGCTTCCGGAATCCTGCCTTGGAAATGGACAATGCAAGTCGGGCGAGATGATCTGAACTCCACCTAGACTTCGAAGCGGAACGGGCGAGGGGAATCAGGACTTCGAAGAGTTCAAGGGCCTTCTTCCGTCTCCCGCGATGCGAAAGCGAAACAGCGATGCTCACCAGGAATTCACAATCCCATGACAATCGGTGCGCATGCTCGGCGATGGCCTCCTCCAATATTTCCGAGGATTCCTTATGCCGTCCGGCCTGATCCAGCGCCTCAGCCACCCCCGCTAATGCCTTCGCGCGACCGCTCTTACCGCTGATTCGAGCGTTATGAACGGCTTCGTCGAGAACGGATCGGGACCATTCGGGAAAACCCGCTTCCTGAAAGGACAAGGCCGCGGCGCAGAGGAGCCTGGAACGGATAAAGCGCTCCTTTTGACGGTGAGCCGATTCCAGGCAGACGACGGCCGCGTGGAGCTCCGACCAGGAGCGGCCGGTTCCCAGGCCGTTCAAGACGCTCCCTCCCTGCTCCAGCCTCTCCGCCAGTCGATCGAAGTAACTTCTGATTTCTTGACCTGGATCGTTGAGGCGGACCCCGCTGAAAATAAGATCGGCGATTTCGGAAAAGGGCGCGACGCTTTCCCGGCTTGTGTGACACACCGCCTCCACCACGCGGTGGAAACGATAGAGTGACAGCCGTGCCGACTGGCCCGAAGACAGATTCAGGAGGATCTTGATGGGTTCCCGTCTTAACTGCGCCACGGCCTCCTGAACGGGAGCGCCGGCTCGAATCGCGCCGCCTTGTTCGAGAACGGTCAAAAGAGACAGCGCGATACTTGAGGAAGGGTTGTTGAAAACGGGCATCATACCAAGCTGTCATCGGGGCGCCGCAAAGGAAGTTGCCGTTCAGATGGAATGCGACGCGGCCTTTCAGGGCGCTTATCGAAGAATTCCCGCTATTCGGAGTTTAGCTTCCGGGGCATCGCCGCCACGACGACGGATGGATCCGGCGCCTCCGTTCCGTCGTAGTTGACCATGGCACCCGGTTGAAAATCGAAGAAGGAGGGATCCTTTCCATTCCAAGACGCGTGGTCGTCAAGGAGGGAGAAATCATTGGGACCGAGACCCAGGCGCCGGTTGGCGGCCCGGATCGCGCCCGCGTCGAAGACGTCCCTCTCTTCGAGGGAGAAAAGTTCCGAAGACGTGAGAGACGCGGTTGAGGCGCATTGCTGCAGCGCCTCGCGGCCCCGGAGATAGGCCCAACGCTCGTTGGGGCCCTGCCAGGCCAGGCGCTCGGAATGATCGTCAAAATGGGAACGGGCCCATTCGTGGTGGGCGGTCTCATGCGCCAAGACGACCGCGAGACGAGTGAAATCGCGCCCCACGTAGTCGCCGTGAAGAAGGATCACTCCGAAAAGGGGGATGGCGATTCCCTCGGTCAGCGGAGAGGGCATCAGGGAGCCGGGAAGGATCGCGATGAAGTCGACATTTCGGGCCACGTAGTCGGAGAGGGATTCCCGGCCGGCCATGAACAGAGATATGCGGGAAAGGGGTTCGGGACTGCAGACCTGAGGCGTCCCCAAATCGTCTGGCCGAAGCCACAGGGGCGTCTCGGGATCGCGATCCTTCAGGTCTTGATAGGAAACAACGCGGTCCGTCCCCTGCGGGATCTCGGCCTGGACCTCGCTCCGAATGCGATCGAGGTCGGCCAGCGACAGCGGGATGCCGGTGGCACCGTGATTCAAGAGAAACTTGCTCCATAAACCGAGCTGCAGAGACCGATCGGGTGAGAATTTCTTCTCGATCGGGGCACGCAGGAAATCCGCGTAGATTTCCCGGAATCGAGCCAGATAGGCGAAACGGGCGCCGTAGTCGTCCAAGCGGGAATACGTTCGTTGAATACGCCAGTTTCCAACGACCAGATCGGCGTCCTCCGGAGTGAGACCCGAATTCTTCAATTGCCGGCGGGACGCCTCATCGAGCGCCTTTTCGAAATCCCGGCCAAGGCCATTCGTCACCATGGAAATGACAGTGAGCTCCCGAGCCAGTCTCAGCATCGTCCGTGGTTCCGGACGTCGGGACATGAGCTCCGAGAGGTCGATCGTCCGCGCAACGAGGGTCTCTTCCGTCAGTCCCGAAACATCTTCATAGAGAGGCCATAATCCTTCCGCGGACAGCGTTTTTCGAAGCGCTTCCTCATCGGAGAAAAAGGCGCGGGATTCCTGGAGGGCCTTCTCTCGACCCACCGATGCGACTCGCGCATTCCAGACCTCCCTGTGGGATTTAAAAAAGGGGGCTTCCGGAAGAACGCTGCGGCCGTCGTAAGTGCGAAGCCCGAACAGCAGGTCTCTCATGTTCGCCTGGGAGAATTGGTCCGCGGTGATCAGATGATTCTCCAACTGATAAACCAATCCCCGGCCCGCGGGGCTTAAATGAGGCGCACTGAGCGCCAGAACCCTCTCAATTTCGGAGATTCGGACTTTGGCCAGAACAGATTCATCTTCATAGGCCTTGTGATCGATGGCGGCGAGCCAAAGGTCGAGTTCCCGTTTTGCTTGGGTGTCGGCGACGTCCATCGTCTTGTTTTTCGGTTCGTAGAGGTAGGCCGCCTCGTAAAGGCTTTTCAGTTTGGCGGCGATGGCCTCGGTCGGAAGGGAGGCAATCCTTTCCGAGACATCTTGAAGGTGGTTTTTGAAGAGGGCCGCTCGGCCCGGTCCGCAGGCCGTGAGGGAGGCGAAGCGGTCTCGATCCTCCTGATGGAAGAAGGAAGGGGAGACGGTGTGCCGGGCCAATGCCGTGATCTCCGGGGAGGGATCGACGGAGCCCTCCCGCCGTTCTTCCGGGGAGTGAGTGGGGAGATCGGCGATGACACACGTTTTGTAACAAACATCGGTCATCTTATTTTCCCGCTTTTCCGAGCCAGCGCCGGATCGTCGAGTAGCTCACGCGGTCAGGGAGCCCGCGCACGACCCGGTGGTAAAATTCCCACGGGCGGACGCCGAGCGGGCGGTACTCCCGCTCGTAGAGCCCGCAAATGCGCTCCTTGACGGAAGGCGGCGTGAGATTGTTCGACGGCTTCCCGCAAAGCCCGTGGACCAAGCCCTCGCGGCCGGACTCGCGAAGCTTCCGAATCTTCCTCCAGACGGTCGCCCGGTGGAGCTTGAACCGTTCGCAGATCTCCTTCAGGCGAACGGCGCCCGCCAGGTACTGCTCGATCATCGTGATTTGGCTGACTTCTTCCATAAGGCGCCCTTCACGGATCGGGCACGTTACAAGTCTCTCCTGAGCGCGCAGCAATGGATCATCCTATTGGGATTCTCCGCGAAGCCCGCGAAGGCAATCTCCGCGGACGGCTTTCCGCAGACGTCTTCCGCCCGGTCGACCAGATCGCCGTACTCGTCCTGGTCGTCCACGCAAATGTAGCCCCACGATTCGCCGAAAGACTTGAGACTGAAGCCGTCGATGCAGCTCGTCTGGGTCGTCTCAATTTGCGGCGGCGGCGTGGAGGCGGGACGGATGCATCCGTACCAGACGGCCGAGACGCCGACGAAAAACGGGGCTTCGGCCGGGCAGTCGACTTTCTTTGGGAATGAGCCTTCACCGACGCAAAGATATCCATCGGTCACCGGCGTGAACCCCGACGGCGTCATGACCATGAGCGCGCCCCTGGGCGGCGCGAGGTCCGTGCACATCTTTAGGGTCCGGTCCAGAAAGTCAGACTCTCCGGCCTCCACCTTGCGATAGCGGGCGCCGCAATCGCCCGCCGTGAGAGCCTCGAATGCCCCTCGATCGCGAAAGATTCCCGCTTTCGGGTTGCGCATGATATCGGCGAAAGGCCGGCGCGAAAGGCCGGTCGCGATTGAATTCGAAGGTTTTCGGGGCGCAAACGGCCTGGGCGTCATTTTCAACCACGATTCCGCCTCCGCAAAGCCGGGGACGGACGGGGTTGCAAGAATCAGAAGCACGATCGCGAATAGAATACGTCTCATAAATCCCCCCGTTTTTTTCTCCGTCTCAGCAGTGGCTACCACCGTCCGCTTCTCATGATGTTCGATCTGACTTCGGCAAGTGAGCACTCCACATGGAACGTCACGACGTCCGGGATGCAGTTCTCGTAGGCGCATCGGTTGAGCTCTTTCGTGCATTCCCCCAGGGTCTCGGGGTTTTCTTGGTAATCATCTACCTTTTGCTCGATGCAGGCGTCCAACTTGTCAGCCGCCCGCGAATCACAATCATCACTCCGTTGCAGTACCGGGGAGGGTCTGATGGATTCCCGGTTCCAGCGGGTCTTGAAGAGATCGGCACGCAGCCCGCCCTCCGCTCCGGCGGTTGCGGATGCAAACGTGACGGCGGCGAGGATGACGGGAACCAACCGGATGATTGTTTTTCTCATGGTCTCTCTCCTTTTTTAGTTTGTTCGTCCGATGATCTCGCAGAGCGTGTTTTGCTGGGGGGCGCCGAAGAGGCTGGTGATGACGTTGCAGATCGTCCTGTTCTTGCCGTCGTCATGCGGCTTGTTCTTGTCCCGGAGGCAGGCCGCGTAGTCGTCGTCCGCCTGCTGAAGCTGCTGTTGCAGAGACGCGGCGTAGTCGGTCATGCTTTTCAGCCGCGCCTCGAGACTGGCGATGTCTTCGTTCTGTCCGTCAACCTGGTCCTGGCAGCTTTGGAGATCTTCGCTCATGCCGCTGATGGCGTCTTTCAGACTCGTGTATTGTTTTATCTCTTGGGCGCGGGCCGTATGGACGCCGAGCGAGACGATCAGCCCGGCGGCGATCCCCAGGAAAAGGCGCGTGTGTTTCATTTTTTCCCCCTTTGTTGGCTTCGAATTCATCACTTCGCATCCGGAACGAACCGCCAGCCCGTCCCGCCGCGGCACGTCGGGTCCGCGACGGGGACGCCCGCGTTGGCGCCCGAGATCAGATCGGTTAGGCTCCGGCCGTCGTCCCGGATCCAGCCCACGGCATGATCGAGCAGGGTACCGAGGCCGTATCCGGCAAGTCCGGCGCCCGAGACGAGCACGGAGCTCGCTATCGGCGCCGCCCCGAAGGCCGTTCCGACGGGGGCCTTCAGGAGTGTCGCCAGTCCCATGGCGGCGGCCGTCGTGCCACCTCCGCCGGCGGCGGCTTTTTGAACCTCCGGATTACGCGCGGCGAGGCGGATTGACTCGATCATCGTTCGCACCTCGCCGGGTCTGAAGCGGACCCTTTCGGCCGCCTTGTAAACCCAGGGTTTGACCCCTTCTTCGGTCAAGTAGACGGCATGCCTCAGGGCCTGGGCGGTCGCCGGACTCAATTTCTTCGCCACCTCGACGGCGAGTTCGGGCCCGCCTTCCTTCACGAAGATTTTCAAAAAATCCCACGAGCTCATGATCTTCACTGGATTGACATCCATGTTTTCCTCCCTTTGTCTCAGTTGGACGGACGCCGCTATTCGATCTCCGGCGGCGGCAGTTCCGCGGCCGTGCTGTGTGTGCTTTGGAGCCGGCGGAGTTTGTTTTCCGCTTGAGCCAGCCTCTCCGCGTGGCGGTCTTCCTCCGCGGTCATCTGTTGAACGAACTCAAGCTTGGAGACGCGGAGGTTCGTGTCGAGACCTTCGATCGCCAATTGAACGTTCGCCGCGAACTGCATCTCGCGGTCGAGGTTCAACTGGTGCATCTGGAATCGCTGGGACTGGATTTGGGCCAGCTCGACCGTCTTGTGGTCGTCGGACCCGTATCGAAGGGCCTCAGAATAATCGACCGGTGAAGGATAAGCAGAAGATGGATCGTAGTTTGGATTGGCCTTGGTTCCAACACCCATGATTCACCCCCCAGGAGGGGACTGAGCAATCGCAATGCCAGCTCTTATCGGTTGAATTTATTGTATTATTTTAGTTTCATCGTAAAAAAGTAACAGAATAGGAGACCCATTTTGTGTTGAATAGTGCCTATATTGGGAATATCTTAATTGTATGAGTGCTTGGAGGGTGGGGGGGCGGATTGGCTTCGGGAGCTCGGGTGAGGTTTGTCTCGCGGAGACCCCGAAAGGGGTGAAGGTCGCGGTCAAGGTCTTGTCGGTGGCCCGGAGCGAAGAGGAGCGCGGCCTTTTCGAGAATCAGGTCCGGCTCCTGGGACGCCTTCGGCATCCCGCCATCATCTCCGTCTTGGGCTATCTCCTGAAGAGCGATCCGATCTTTGGTGAGGATCGGGGACCTTGTTATTGGATGGAGTTCGTCGAAGGGGAGGATCTCCTGAAGGCCTCCTCGAGGAAGGCGCCGCGGCAGATCCTCGGCTGGTTTCGCGAAGCGCTCGAGGCCCTTCGGTTCGTCCATTCCCAGGGCGTCGTGCACGGCGATCTTTCACCTCAAAACATCCTGATCGATGCGGAGGGGCGTCTCCGCCTCCTCGATTTCAGCGTCCTGCCCGGAAATCCGGGAGGCTCGGGCGTCGCGACGCTTCCCTACATGGCGCCCGAGCGCATCGACGGTCTCCTCGCTCCCGCGGGGGATCTCTTTTCCCTGGGCACGATCTTCTACGAGGCCCTGGCGGGGCGCCATCCGAGGGCCGGGTGCCGGACGATCTCGGAGCTGGTCCACGCCGCACCGCAGCCGCTCCTCGATGCATCCCCGAGGCTTCAAGATTTCGGGGTCGCCTCGCGCGTCATCGACCGGGTGATTCAAGCGGAGCCCTCGCGGCGCTTCTCGGACGCCGGGGGGGTCTTGGATGCCTTGGATCAAGGACAATGGGAGGATTCGGCAGCGGAGGTCGTTCCCTATCATCCCATCCGGATGTTCGGCGCCGACCGGCACTTTGCGGCGGTCGAGAAGGTCCTCGAAACGATCGCCGAGAGCTCCGCCGTCCTGGCCGTGCATGGGGGCCCCGGCGTGGGCAAGACCCGGTTCCTGCGGGAGATCGGTTTCGAGGCCGCCCTGAAGGGGGCGGTCTTTCATCCCTTCGCCGACCTGCATCGCGCGGGCCCGGAAGAGCTGTCCGGCGTGCTGTCTTTTCTCCGCTCCCTTCCGCCCCATGGCGTTTTGGCGGCTCTCGAGTGGAACGACGACGAGGTCCCCGCGGGTCTGCGGCGGTTTTTCGCCCAGCTTCTCGCCTGGGAAGGGGTTCGCGAAATCCGGCCGGAGAATCTGAATCGCGAAGACGCGCTCGCCTTGCTCCAAGGCCCTCTGGATCCCGAATCGGCGGCAGCATTGTTTGAGGCCGTCTTTTCGATCACGGACGGAAACCCAGGGCTCCTGATCGAGACGCTCCGGGCCCTTTCTTCCCAAAAAAAGATTCGTCGCCGGTCGCTCGCGCCGGGATGGAAGGACTCCCTCCGTCTTTTCGGATCTCCGGAAGAGATCCTCTCGGCGCGATTGGGAGACGTCTTGCCCGACACCTTGAATCGTGAGGCCCGGCGGGTCGTGGAGGATCTCTGGAAGGCGGGGAGGCGCAAGGAAGCCCTGGAGGCGCTGGATTACGCCGCCGATCAGATTGGGGACGTCGCGGAGGTCTCGCGCCTCCTTCGGAAGAAGACCAATTTTTTGAACGAGGCGGGGAAGTACGAAGAGGCGATCGCCTGCTGCGACCGGTGGTTCGCCCTCAGGGCCACCGACGAACCCCTTCCCCTCAAGACCGTCAAATACTGGCTGATCACGGGGACGGATCTCCAGAACCTCGAGAGGCACGCCGAGGCGGCTGAACGGTTTCGACGCTGCCTGGAGGAGGGCGCATCGTTTCGCGGGGACGCAGCGATTCAACCCCACTTGGCCCGCGCCGAATCCCTCCTCGGTCTTCATGCCCTTAAGGAAGGACGCCCGGCGGAGGCCCTCGAACGGTTCGAGAGGGCGCTGAAGCTCGCCGGTGCGGACGGACCGAGGCGGGCGGAGATCGGACGCAACATGGCGGCGGCGCTTTCGCGCCTGGGTCGCTGGCCCGAGGCGAAGACCCGTTTGGACGAGGCGAAACGCCTTTGCCGGGAGAATGCCCACGCGGAAGGGGAGTTCTCCACGTTTCTCCAGGAGGGAAACCTGGCTCTGGAAAACGAGGATTTGGACGCGGCGGAGGCGGCCTACGTCCGGGCGGAGGCGATCGCGCGCGGCACGAAGTCCGATCTTCGGCTGGCGATCGCTCGGAACAATCGGGGCCTTCTCGAAAGACGGCGCGGAAATCTCAAGGAGGCCCTCGATTTCCTCCGACCGTCCCGCGACCTCTTCCTGTTTCTGGGAAACCCGAACGACCTCGCGGGCAATTTAAGGGAGCTCGCCCTTGCGGAGGCCTCCGTCGGCCGTTTCGAGGCGGCCCGGATAGCCCTGGGGGAATTGAGGGAGCTTGCACCTTCCTTTCCGGACGCCGCGCCGTGGGCCGGCGAGGCGGAAGGTTCGATCCGCGCGCTCGAAGACGGTTCGGGGCCGCCTCCCGATCCAAAAAAACTTCGTGAGCAGTATGAAAAATTGCCGCCGGAGTTGCAGGTCACGTTCGTCGAACGCGGCGATTGGCGCAAGACTTTCTCCGGCCGAGGAGGGGAGGAGGAGAAGAAATCCATGGTCCAAAATCCTTATCTCGGGGACGTCTTGCCGTCCTTGTGCCGGCTGAACGAACGGCTCCTTCGCGAGGAGGACGTGCCCCGCGTGTTGGAATCGCTCATGGACGCCGCCATGAGGCTCGCGCGGGCGGAGACCGGGCTTCTCGTCCTTAGAAGCGACGCGCCCGCGGCCCAAACCGGGCCCTTGCCGGGCTTCGAGGTGGCCATCTCCCGTGGGCCGGCTTCCCAGCCGGCGCGGACCGATCTCTTGACCTTCAGCCTCTCCGCGATCCGCCGCGCCCTGGAGACGGGAAATCCGGTCGTGACGGACAACGCGGTCCTGGATCCTCTCTTTCGGGAGGCCAGGAGCGTGCATCTGCGGCAGCTGAGGTCCATCGTCGCCCTGCCCGTGCACGGGGCCGACGAGGTCTTGGGGGTCTTCTATCTGGATCATCGCCTGGAGGAAGGTCTCTTCGAGGGAGACCTCTTGGAGGGGCTCAAGGCCTTCGCCGGTATTGCGTCGCTCGCGCTCCAGAAAGGTCGCATGATCACGGCGCTTCGGGAAAAGAACGAGGAGCTTTCGGAGCGCGTCCACATCCAGACGCGCGAATTGAACCGGTCGCGCCTGGTCCTCAAAAACGAGTACAGCGAGATCGTCGGCCGGTCGCCCAAGATGGCCGAGGCCTTGTCGCTCGTCGACAAGGTCACCGACGCGGACGTCCCGGTCTGGATCTACGGGGAGTCCGGGACGGGCAAGGAGGCGATCGCCCGCGCCCTGCATTTCAACGGACCCCGCGCCAAGAGACCCTTCGTCGCCGAGAACTGCGGCGCGCTGCCGGAGAGCCTGCTGGAGAGCGAGCTCTTCGGCCACAAGAAGGGGGCCTTCACGCACGCAACGGCTGACAAGAAGGGGATCCTCCAATACGCGGACGGCGGGACGATCTTTCTGGACGAGATCGCCGATATGAGCCCCGCCCTTCAGGGCAAACTCCTACGGTTTCTTCAGGAGGGAGAAGTCCGGCCGATCGGCGCGCACGAGGCGGTGAAGGTGGACGTTCGCGTCGTTTCGGCCTCCAACAAGGACCTGGCGAGTCTCGTCAAGGAGGGGAAATTCCGGGAAGACCTCTTCTACCGCTTGAACGGCGTCACCGTCCGGCTCCCCCCGCTCCGGGAACGCCGGGAGGACATCCCCCTGTTGGCGGAGCATTTTTTGAAAAAAACCGCCGAGCGGACCCGGAAAGCCCCTGGCCGCCTCGATCCGGCGGCCCTTCGGATCTTCATGGCCTACGACTGGCCCGGCAATATCCGCGAGCTTCAGAACACACTGGCGACGGCCGTCCTCTTCGCAGAGGACGTGGACGGTGTCCACGCCATCACCGTTCGGTCCCTTGCCTTCAAGCCTCAGCTCTGGGAGG
>DATIGE010000009.1 GCA_035454885.1 bacterium | reverse complement strand
GCCCTGCTCGGCGGGAAGGACCTGCCCGCGGGAGGCGACCTCGTCAACAGCGCCTTCACCGAACGGGTGAACGAGATGGTCGATGCGGTCATGCGCGAGTACCACAAGATGAGCCAGGACGACCTGACCGACATGTGGCGGACGCAACGCGAGGACCGCGGCTATATCACGCGGCGCGGGGCCCCGCAGCGCCTCCTCATGAGCGCCTGCGGCGAGTTCATCGCCGCGGACGCGGCCCGGGCCCAGTCGCCCTTCGCGGGCGGAGCGGGGGCCGAGATCCGCGCCGAGGCCGAGAAACGCGCCGGCGAGACGGACTTTTTCGAGAAGGGCATGCGGGAGATCCTCAAGGACCCGACGCGGCTCGGACGCTAAGGCAGCTGGTGCAAACTCTGCGTGAATGCAAAAATGCAACATCCTTTGCATTCATGATCCAAAATCATCAATAATTTCAGTCTCTCTCGATGGCATGTTGATTGCAATTTTAAATCAACATGCTCGACAAGGACCGTGTCCTCAACGCCTTCGCCCAGGCCCTGCGCGAGCCGGCCGTGGAGAAACGCACCCGAACCGTGCGCCCGCGGGCGATCGCCGTCCAGGCACACCGGATCTATTGCGAGAACCTGAGCGAAGGAGAAAAGCGCCCCGCCGCGGAGACCTTCCGCAAATTCGCCACGGGAAAACTCGCCATCCCGGAGATCGTCCGGCTCCTCAAGGCGGCCGATGTCCGCGTGACTTTGCGCGCGAGCCTGAACCGCCGCCGGGTCCGGGAGGTCTTTCGAGAAGCCATCCAAAGGCTGGAGACCCGTTTGGTCAAAGGCCGGGCGAGGCCGCTTCAGATCGCGCGGCGCGCCTACGAGATCTACACGCGGGACGCCGACGAATCCGCCTCCGGCGGATCCTCACCATCGCGCTACACCTTTCAACGCCTGATCTACGGCAAGACGGCGGACCCCGAGATCCTCACGCTCATCGCGACGGCGTCCAAACGAAAGGACGGGACCGCATGAGCCGCCGGACCTCCGTGGACGACGTCCTCACTCAGATCCGCTCCTGCCTCGATGCCGCCACCAGCCGGCCGGGTCTCGTGAAGGCGAGCGTCACCCAAACCGAAGGCTACTTGAGAGGGCTCCAAGGCCTCGCCTGGGAGACGCCGGCCGCCTCGCACCCCTCGCCGGACGATCCCGCCGCCGTCTTTCTCGACGACGTCCGCCGGGGCAAGATCGCCCTTCGCGGCCGCCTCAAGCAAGGCTCGGCCGCGTCCCTCAAGGCCTTCCTTCATGGGGTCTGCGAGACGTTTCCGGAGGCCGAAGACAAACCCTTCCTGAGGGCCTTGGGACGGCTTTGGGTCCGTTGGAGCGAAGGGAAGGAAGACACGACGGACGCCGCCCATCACGTCGCACGCCGTCTGGGAGAGCGGCTCAAGCAGGAATTCGAGGAGGGCGTCGCGGGCGACCTGTCCGTCTATCTCCTGGACGACCGGCTGCACTTGCGCAGCGTCCGCGACTATCTCCGGATGCGCGGATGGCTCCAAGGAACCATCGAGCACCTCCGCCGCCGCCCCGATTGGGGCAGCCGGGAGAGGGCCGGGATCCTCGCGGGAAATTTTTCCTCCATCGTCCTTCGTGCGCTGCACAACGCCGACGTCGACTACGCCGCCGACGCGGTCGCCCGACTGCCCCAGATGATCGCCCGGCTCGATCTGACCACCAAACGCATCGCGGCGGCGGAGCCCGAGGCCGCGCATTTCCTGCGCAAGAACCGCGCCACCATTCTCACGCGGGCCCTCCACAGCGGTTACCTCGACTACGCCGAGCAGGCGGCCGAAGAACTCCCCCGCGTCCTCAAGGAACTGAATCAGAAGATAGCCCGACTTGAATCCACGTCGCCGGATGCCGCCAGAAACCTCCGGTCCAACGTCCCCTCCGCCGTCTACCGGGCCCTGACCAACGGCCGTCTCGCTTCCCTGAAGACCTGAAGCACCTTTCAGGTTCCGACAAGCCTCAATTGACCGCGCGTAAAACTTGATATAATTTAATGTGTTTCTGATATTCATCATGTATGAGCCTGTGGCGTTGTCGTAAACTGTCACTGTTTTCCGGGGGAGATGAATGCGATGGCTGATCTGACGAAGGCCCTTAGAAGCGAGAAAATTCAAGGTCTTAGATTGCGCCCTGCCCTTGCGGTCACCCGATCGGAGTCCCTCAAGAACGTCTTTGCCAAGATGCGCGAGGAGAAAAAGGGGTACGCCGTCGTCCTGGAGGACGGGACCAACGGCAAGATTACCGGAATCATTACGGAACGGGACGTGATGACCCGGGTGATCGAGCAGAAACTTCCCGCCTCCACCCCCGTCGAAAGGGTCATGACGGCGAATCCCGCCACTCTCAGGTTGGCCGATTCCGTCGCCGATGCGATCCGCCTCATGAACCAGGGCCACTACCGCCATTTGCCGCTCTCGGACGAGTCCGGAAGGCTGGTCGGCGTCCTGGGGGTCAAGGACCTAGTCAATTACCTGGCGGAACATTATCCGCACGAGATCTTCAATCTCCCGCCGGATCCGCACCAGGTCATCCGAACCTCAGAGGGCGCATGACGAAAGAAATTCAGGAAGTCAAAGACGTGGTCATCCGCTTCGCCGGCGATTCCGGCGACGGCATGCAGCTGACCGGAATGCAGTTCACGAACACCACGGCCGTGCTCGGCAATGATTTCTCAACGCTTCCCGATTACCCGGCGGAGATCCGCGCGCCCGCGGGAAGCCTGCCGGGGGTTTCAGCCTATCAAATCAACTTCTCCTCCCGCGACATCCGCACGCCCGGCGACGCCCCGGACGTTCTCGTCGCCATGAACCCGGCGGCGTTGAAGACCAATCTCAAAGACCTGAAGGACGGCGGGATGCTGATCGTCAACGAAGACGCCTTTTCGGAAACCAATCTCAAGAAAGCGGGTTACGCCGAGAACCCGCTTGGGGATCGGAGCCTTTCGAAATACGAAGTCTATAAGATCCCCATCACGACCTTGAACGCCAACGCGCTGAAGGAGACGCCGCTTTCCAAAAAGGAGGCCGAGCGCTGCAAGAATTTTTACGCGCTGGGCCTCATGTTCTGGCTTTACGACCGGCCCTACGACGTCACGATCTCCTGGATCCACGACAAGTTTTCGAAAAAGCCCGATGTCGCGCAGGCGAACGAACTGGCGTTGAAGGCCGGTTTCCACTACGGCGAAACGGCGGAAATCTTCCGCAAGCACTTCCGGATCCCGAAGGCCAAGCTCAAACCCGGCGTCTACCGGAACATCACCGGCAACGAGGCCACGGCCTTGGGCTTCGTCGCGGCGTCCAAACTCGCGGGCAAGCCTCTCTTTCTGGCGAGTTACCCGATCACTCCGGCCTCCGACATCCTTCACGAGCTGTCCCGGCACAAGAACTTCGGCGTCCAGACCCTTCAGATGGAGGATGAAATCGCCGCCGCGGGCGCGGCCCTCGGCGCCTCCTTCGCGGGAGGTCTGGGCCTGACGACGACGAGCGGACCGGGGCTCGCGCTCAAGAGCGAGACCATCAATCTGGCCGTCATGACCGAACTGCCCCTCGTCATCGTCGACGTCCAGCGCGGCGGGCCTTCGACCGGCCTTCCCACCAAGACCGAACAGGCGGACCTTCTGCAGTCGCTCTTCGGCCGCAACTCGGAAAGCCCCGTCGCGGTCGTGGCCCCGGCGACGCCGTCGGAATGCTTCACGATGGCGATCGAGGCCTTTCGCATCGCCGTCACCTACATGACGCCGGTCATCTATCTATCGGACGGATACCTCGCCAACGGCTCCGAACCCTGGCTGATCCCCGAGCCGGAGAACCTTTCGCCGATCGCGATCAAGCATCCGACGGACCGGACGACCTTCCGCCCCTATGCCCGGGACGAACGAACCCTGTCGCGGCCTTGGGCCATCCCCGGCACGCCGGGGCTCGAGCACCGGATCGGAGGCATCGAGAAGGCCAACGTGACGGGCAATGTGAGTTACGATCCCGCCAACCACGATCTCATGTGCCGTCTCCGCGCCGAAAAAATCGCCCGGATCGCCGACGATCTCCCGCCGCTTTCGATATTCGGAAAGCCTTCGGGCGAGGTCCTCGTCGTCGGCTGGGGCGGCACCTATGGGGCGATCACCTCAGCGGTCGAGGATCTGCAAAAGGAAGGTCATGAGGTTTCGAGCGTCCACCTCCGATACCTGAATCCCTTACCGAAGGACTTGAAGGAAATTCTCTCCCGCTTTGAGACCATCGTCGTTCCCGAGCTGAACCTGGGGCAACTGTCTTTGCTCCTGCGCGCGAAATATCTAGTCGACGCGCACTCCCTCAACAAGTTACAGGGTCAGCCTTTCAAGGTGGGTGAAATCATCGCGGGAGTGAAAAGGTTCATGACCACGAAGGAGGTCCGTCAATGGCCCCCGAATCCAACGACCCGGCAAGCCCAGCCGCGCTGACGAGAAAGGATTTCGTCTCGGACCAGGAAGTGCGCTGGTGCCCGGGTTGCGGCGACTACGCCATCCTGGCCCAGGTCCAGAAGGTCCTCGCCGATCTCAAGCTGCCGCGGGAGAACTACGTCTTCATTTCGGGCATCGGCTGCTCGTCACGGCTGCCCTACTACGTCAACACCTACGGATTTCACACCATCCATGGACGCGCGCCCGCCATCGCCACGGGCGTCAAGACGTATCGGCCCGACTTGAGCGTCTGGGTCGTCACCGGCGACGGAGACGGGCTGTCGATCGGCGGCAACCACCTGATGCATGCCCTCCGGAGGAACGTCGATTTGAAAATCCTCCTCTTCAACAACAAGATCTACGGGCTCACCAAGGGACAGTACTCGCCGACCTCCGAGCTCGGCAAGAAGACCAAGTCCACGCCGGCCGGATCGATCGACTATCCTCTCCATCCGCTCTCGTTCGCCGTGGCCGTGGGAGCGACTTTCATCGCCCGCTCGATCGACTCCGATACCAATCACCTGGCCTGGACCCTGGAACAAGCCGGACGCCACAAGGGCTCGGCGTTCGTGGAAATCTTTCAAAACTGCGTGATTTTCAACGACGACGCCTTCAAGGATGCGACCGACCGGTCGGTCCGTCCGGACCACACGGTCCTCTTGGAACATGGAAAGCCTCTCATCTTCGGCAAGGAGAAGAACAAGGGCGTCCGGATGAAGGGATTCGGCTTTGAGGCGGTCGATCTGGGCGGGAACATCACTGAAAAAGATATTCTCGTTCACGACGCCAAGAACCCGGATCCGTCTTACGCCTTCCTGCTCGCGAACATGGAGCTGCCGGAGCTGCCCGTGCCGGTCGGGGTCTTCCGGTCGATCGAGAAGCCGACCTATGAATCCATGCTCCATGCCCAGATCGCGAAGGCGAAGCAATCCCAAGGCGAGGGTGATTTGCGCAAGATCCTGTTTGACACCGAAACATGGAGCGTGACGGCATGAAATGTCCTTCTTGCGGCTTCAATAACATGCCCGGCTCCGACGAATGTGGGAGCTGCCATGAGGACCTCGCCTCCCTCGACGGCGTGGTACCGCGCACGAAGATCGAAAAGATCCTCATGAGCGATCCGATCAAGCGGCTCTCCCCCCGTGAGGCCATTTTCATCCTGGCGTCGGCGAGCGTCCTGGACGCGGTGAGGGCCATGAACCAATCCAAGATGGGATGTATCCTGGTGGGGAGCGCGGACCGGCTGGTGGGCATCCTCACGGAACGCGACGTCGTGCTGAAGGGCATCTGCCTGGGCAAGGATCTGGGGAAAACCGCCGTCGCCGACCTGATGACGCCGGACCCCGAGCGGCTCACGGACGGGGACACGCTCGCCTACGCCGTCAACCGGATGTCGGTCGGAGGCTACCGCCATCTCCCGATCGAAAGGGCCCATCGCACCACCGGCATCATCTCCGTCAGGGACGTCCTCAATTATTTGTCCAAATCCTTTCCCTAGCGCCCACTATGAGCCGTAGACCCTTTGCGTTTTCGCGGCGAATTGATAACCTCCCGGCACTTTGAGACCCCACCCCGCCCAACCCGGCGATTTGATCGCCATCGCGGCCCCCGCGGGGCCCTTTGACCGCAGGCGCTTTCAAAGAGGCGTCTCCCTGCTCAAGAAGGCCGGCTTCGGCGTCGCCTTCCGTTCGGACATCTTCGCGCGCCTGCCGTACCTTGCTGGCGAGGACCGACGCCGCGCTCGCGAACTAAGCGAGGCCCTGGAGACCCCTTTCTCCGCCCTCCTCTTCGCGCGCGGCGGCTACGGCTGCCAGCGCGCCTTGCCGCTGCTGAAGTCCAAGATCGCGCCCAAGATCGTGATGGGCTCCAGCGATCTCACCGCCGTCCTCATCCACCTGTGGAAGAAATACCGGATGCCCTCGTACTACGGACCGATGGTCGCCCCGCACCTGACCGATCCCAAGACCGTCGCCCGCGTCGTGCGCGCCCTGACCGATCCGGACTTCTTCGACCGCCAGCCGCTTCGGGCCAAGTCGGCGCTCCGGGGAGGACGGGCTTGGGGCCGACTCGTCGGCGGATGCCTATCGATCATCACCTCA
Organism: bacterium; assembly: GCA_035454885.1. Classification (NCBI taxonomy): domain Bacteria; species bacterium. Next base: position 18,000 of record DATIGE010000009.1, on the reverse strand, counting down.
ACGCTGGGCACCCCGTGGGAAATCGAGACGAGGGGATGTATCTTGTTTCTCGAGGATACGAACGAGGAACCCTACGCGGTCGATCGCATGCTCACCCAGCTCGATCAGGCCGGTAAGCTCAAGGGCGTGAAGGGAATCGTCTTCGGGACCTTCAAGCAGCGCGACGTCCTTTTTCCCGCGGCCATTCGAAACGTCGTCCGGGAGAAACTGAGAACCTTCCCGGGTCCGGTCCTCTGGGGTATCCGCTTCGGGCACTGCAAAGACCCGCTCATCCTCCCTTTCGGAGGCGAGGGCCGGATTCAGGACAACCGCCTCGTCGTGACGCGGGGAATCTTCCGATGACGAGCGCCCCCAACGGTCCGATTGACCGGCAGATGGATGAGGCCGTCCGCGAAGGGGTGTTTCCCGGAGCGGCCCTGCTCGTGGCGAAGGGAAACCAGGTTCTCCATCGCGCCTTCTACGGAAACGCCGCCCTCCTTCCGTCACCCGAGCCTGCGACGGAGACGACCCTCTGGGACATCGCCTCGCTCACAAAGCCGGTCGCGACGGCCTCCCTCGCCCTCGTGTCGATGAAGGAAAAGGGGTTGTCCCTGAGCAGCCACGCCGCGCGGTACCTTCCCCTCCTCGACGCGGAGGACAAGAAGAAGATTACGATCCGTCATCTGCTCAAGCACACCTCGGGTCTGCCGGCTTGGAGGCCGTATTTCGAAGACGTGGCGCGCGAACGCCCGGAACTGGTCGGAAGGCGCGAAAGCCGCGGCGTCTACCTGGAAAAAATCGCCCGCGAACCCCTCGATGCGGCGGTCTCCTACAAGAAGATCTACAGCGACCTGGGTTTCATCTTGCTCGGCATCCTCCTGGAGGATTTTTGGGGGAAGGGGCTCGATCAACTGTTTGAGGAGAAGGTGGCGGGCCCGTTGGGGATGAGGAACACGTTTTACCTGCCCGTCCGCGCGAAGGGCGAACACGAGGTCAGCGGCAGCAGCCCCGTAGTTAGGGGTCGCCCCTACACGCAATTCGCGGCCACCGAGGATTCCGCTTGGCGGAAGAAAATCATCCGAGGCGAGGTGCACGACGACAATGCCTATACCCTCGGAGGGGTGGCCGGCCACGCGGGTCTCTTTTCGAACGTGGACGACCTGCACCGGTTTCTGCTCGCCATCCGCGAGGCCCGCGGCGGCGCCAAGAAGAACGACGCCAAACTCGGCTGGGACACGCCGGATGCGGAGAACTCGCAAGCCGGGAAATATTTCTCGAAGAATTCGATCGGACATTTGGGCTACTCGGGCTGCTCGATGTGGATGGATCGGGACCAGGACTTTCACGTCATTCTCTTGACCAACCGCGTGCATCCGAGTTCAAAAAACGAGGCCATCAAGCAGTTCCGGCCGAGGATCCATGACTTCCTCTATGAACAACTCATCCAACGCTAAACGCATCCACCTGATCGCCGTCTGCGGCACCGGCATGGCCTCGCTGGCCGGGCTCCTGAAGGAAAAGGGCTTCGCCGTCACGGGCTCCGATCAGAACGTCTATCCCCCCATGAGCGACCAGTTGGCGGCACTGGGCGTCGACGTGATGATCGGATTTAAGCCCGAGAACATCGAGACCGCAAGACCGGAACTGGTCGTCGTCGGCAACGCCATCTCCAGGGACAACGCCGAAGTGCTGGAGGTCCAGAGGCGCGGGCTTCCCATCCTCTCCATGCCCCAGGCGATCGCCCGATTCTTCCTCGAAGACCGGTTTCCGATCGTCGTCGCGGGGACTCACGGCAAGACGACGACGGCCTCGCTCTTGGCCTGGGTCCTCCAGCGGAGCGGCCAATCGCCCGGATTTTTCGTCGGCGGCATCCTCAAGAACTTCGGACGTTCTTACCAGGTCGGCACCGGCGACGCCTTCGTGCTCGAAGGAGACGAGTACGACACCGCCTTTTTCGACAAGGGACCCAAGTTTCTCCACTACCGGCCGCGGATGCTGATCCTGAACGCCGTCGAATTCGACCACGCCGACATCTACAAGAACCTGGACGACGTGATGGAGTCCTTCGCGAAACTCGTCGCCCTGCTCCGGAAGGACGGCGTGATCTTTGCCGACGGCGACAACGCCAACGTCCGAAAGCTCGTCGAGAAGGCCCCCTGCCGGGTCGTGCGCTTCGGACTGGAGGCCGGGGCCTCTATCTCGGCCGATGACGTCATTTTCGGCGGCCGGACCCGTTTCCGCGCCCTGCGCGACGGCCGGGAGTTCGGCCGCTTCGAAAGCCCGCTCCCCGGCCGGCACAACCTGAAAAATCTCCTGGCCGTGCTGGGTGTCGCGTTGGAACGGGGCATGACGATCCCCGACATCCAGCGCGCTCTGGCGGAGTTCGAGAGCGTCAAGCGGCGGCAGGAGGTGCTGGGGACCTTCCGGGGCGTCACCTTGATCGACGACTTCGCCCACCATCCGACGGCCGTCGCCGAAACCTTGGCCGCCCTGCGGGGACGATACGGCAAGGCCAAACTTTGGGCGGTCTTTGAACCCCGCTCGAACACCACGCGACGCAACATCTTTCAAAAAGATTTCGCCCGGGCCTTCGATCCGGCCGACGAGATCGTCTTCGCCGCGCCCTACCTGGCCGAAAAGATCCCCGAGGGCGAGCGCCTCCATCCGGAGGAGATCGTCGCCGACCTGAAGGCGCTCGGGAAGAAGGCCTTCTTCCTCCCTTCCATCGACGAGATCGTCGCCCTCATCGCCCGGGAAAGCAGATCCGGTGACATCGTCTGCTTCATGTCCAACGGCGGCTTCGGCGGGATTTATGACAAGACGATCGCCGCTTTAAAATCCTCAGCAAATATGCCCATATAGTGGGCATGTCGAAGGGTTTCAAACACCTTCTCCTTTCCTGCGCCGTCATCGCCCTTCTCTTCGCGACGGGTTCTTCCATCCTGCACAGCCTATGGTTTCAGTCCTATCTGCTTTCGCAACTCGGCCGAGCCCTTCATTGGAATCTCTCCATCCGCGATTCGGAGCTCAAACTCCTTCGGGGACGCATCTTTCTCGACGGCGTCCACGCGGAGAACCGATCCAAGACCATGTCCGTCTCGGCCGAAAAAGTACGATTCGATTTAAGCGTTTTCTCGATCATCCGCGGTAAAATCATCGTCACCGATTTCGCCGTGGTCCATCCGGTTGTCTTCATTCAAAAGACGGAACAGCAAAAAGGCGTTCTGCCGGCGGACATCCTGCAAAGAGTCTTCGGGCGCTATGAGAGATCGCTTCTGCTTCAGAGCATCTTCTTGGAGGACGCCACCATAACGGATCTGCTTCTGACCGTCACGGATCCCGAAACCGGTGAGATCAGAACGGGCAACGTCGATAAAGTCGCGTTCGGGGCCAGCACCACGCTCCTCAACGAGTTACGCGCGGAGGCCACGATCACGGGAACATCCGGGCTCTTTCCGACCACCGACAAGATTACCTTTAAGACTTCGTTGGGGCGACGCGGACTCTCGATCAACATGTTCCATCTCGAAGCACCGAAGGTGACCTTGGACATCGAAGGCAAGGTCTTGGGCGATCTGATGCGCGGAAGCGTGCAAGTCTCGGGCGCCGTCGAGGTCCCCACCGTTCTTTCGGAAAAGGTCACTTTCGCCGTGGATGCGGCTTTGAAAGAGAAGATGGCGGAGGTCAAGAGCATCAAGGCGGCCTTGGGAAAGGCGACGTTCGATGCCTCGGGTAAGATCGTCTTTCTCGATTTGGCGGACATGAAAAAAATCAAATACGATCTCCCTTTCGAGGCCAGGGATCTTCCGCTCGAATCCATTTTCGGCAAGATGCCGAGCGCCATTCTGGGCCCCGCCAAGGGCCTGGGCTCGGTGAAGGGCCGCGCGCAGGGGGAACTGCCCGATCTCAAGGCCAGGGCCGACGCGACGATCAGGGATTTTCGCCACGGCGCCATGCGCGCGCGCCAGGTGGACGGGACCCTCGACTTTCACTGGCCGGATCTCGACTTTGACGCGGACATCAAGCCCGGAGAGACCGGACACATCGAAGGGCACGCCCGGGGGGGCGTCATCTTCAAGTACCTCCCGCCCTTTAAGAGCATCAAGGCCGCGCTCAAGACGGTCGATGTCACGTTCGACGGCGGCACGCTCAAGGATATCCTTCCGACGGCCAACGTCGCCGGCAACCTCAAGGGCGAGCTCCATCTGCGCGGCGTGCCCGGCAGCACGTCGGCGGAGGGACCGGGGCACGCGGAGGTCACGAACGGGCGCTGGTTCCTGGGTCCGGTCGACCGATTCGTCTCGGACATGATGTTTAAGCCGGGCGGCTTGATCATCTTCACGAAAACGGAGTTTCATGCCCCGGCCATTGAACCCATCCTCTGGCCCGATCCCCTCACCCTCGACACGGAGGAGGGTCTCGCGCGCTACAGCGGCCATCCGGCGGCGGGCCTGTTCGTGGAGGGCTCCTACGAGACGAAGACCGACGTCTTCAAGATCGACAAGCTCGAGTACCGGAAGGATGGATCGGACCTGACGGGCAGCCTCACGCTCCGCGACAGCGGCACGGAGGCCAAGCTGAAAGGGAAGGTCAATCTGGAATCCCTGTCGGCCGTCCCCTCACTCTTCCGCGAAATGCGGGGATTCACCCAGCTGGATCTATCCATGACCGGCACCACCAAGGATCCGGAGATCCGGGGCTGGATCGATTTTCAGAAGGACGATGTCGGGATCCGGGGAATCCCCTCCATCGAAGAGCTCGAGGGGCGGCTCGCGCTGGACGGTCCGACGGTTCGGCCGAGCTTGAGCGGCCTCTTGGGCGACGGGCGCTTTCAGCTCGGGGGCAGCCTTAAGCTCAAGCGCTTCCAGCCCGAGAGCTTCGACCTCACCCTCAAAGGCGATAACTTGAGCTATACGAGGCCAAACGCCTACCGGTTCGACCTCGATGCGGATCTAAAGCTTACGGGATCGCTCCCCTCGCCCAGGCTCTCGGGACGAATCGACATCGTCGACGCCCTCTACACGAAGCCCTTCCGCTTGCGGGAACTCGTGCTCAAACCGTTCGAGGACGAGATCACCGAAGAAGCGACCTGGCAAAAGACGCTGGAACCCTGGCAATTGGATCTGGTCGTCAAGCACTCGGGCGACCTGCGCATCAAGAACAACATCGCGTCGATCTACCTACTCGCCGACCTTCAGGTCGGCGGGACCTACGGACGGCCGCTGATCTCGGGGGCGTTGACGGCCACGGAGGGCGAGGTGCACCTCTTCAGCGACACCTTCACCTTGACGGAAGGTCGCCTCGAGTACATCGACCCCTCCCGAAAGGAACCCTACCTCACGATCGTCGCCGAGGAGGACATGCCGCCCCTCTATACGGTGACCGTCGAGATCAAAGGCTACCTTTCGAACCTGGAGGTCAACCTCTCGAGCATCCCCGCCCTGCCGCGCGAGGATGTGCTCTCGCTCATCACAACGGGACATACGCAGGAGGAGCTTCGCCAGAGCGGGATCACGCGCCAATCGATGGGGCTCGGCGTTCTGGCGGGCGAGATCACGAGCGCGATCGAACAGCCCATCGCCAAATCGACGGGCCTGGACGTCTTCCGCCTGGAGGCCTCCGAATCCGGCCAGCTCTCCAAGGTAGCCCTGGGCAAGAACCTGACCGACCGCCTGACCGTGGAGTTTCAAAGCGACTTTGCCCCCGAGACCGCCCAGCGGACGCTCCAGGCGAACTACTACCTGACCGACAACATCCTCCTCAAAGGCACGCGCGTGTGGGAGTCGGGGCAATCCGGCACCCAGCCCCGCTACAATTTTAACGTGTCGTTCCGCCTGAGGATGTACTAATCGCAATCTATGCGACGCCTTGCCGCCGCTTTCGCGCTGCTACTGACGGCCCTCGCTTCGTTGCCCGCGTCCGCCGGCCGGCCGGCGATCGTCGCGATCGAGATCCAAAACGACGGGCGCGCGAAGGAAATCCGCGGCGTGCTGCCCTTCAAGGAGGGCGATCCGTACGACCCGGTGAAGCTCGAACAGGCGGCCTCCTATCTCAAGAAATGGGGCCGGTTCCGCGAGGCGAGCTTGGAAGCGCGTCCGGTTCCCGGGGGCGTCGTCGTCGTCGTCGCTGTGAAGGACGGGACGATCGTCAGCGGCATCGACATCTATCGCACCTATCCCTATCTCTCCACGCGGATCCGGCGGCTGATCACGGTCCATTCCGGCGATCTCTACGACGAGGAGACCGCGCGTTCCCAGACCGAGAAAATCGCATCTTTCTACCGCCGGCAGGGATACGACGAGACGGAAGTGGCCTTTACGTCTCGATTCAACGAGAAGAAAAACACGGTGGATCTCGTCTACCGGGTCGACGTCGGGCTCCGCTACCGGATCGGCAAAATCACGGTGAACGGGAACACCGTCTTCCCTCCGGGCTACTTTAATTCGCAGATCAATCCCCTGCTTCTTTACCGCCCGACGAGAATGCGGAAGAGCATCGACTCCATCCGGAAGGATTATCAGGACAACGGTTATCTGGGCGCTCGCGTGAGGCTCACGGAGCTGGGCAAGGACGAGGCAAAGCGCACCGTGAATCCCGTCATCGACATCCGGGAGGGCAAACGGGTGACGGTCGTCTTCAAGGGCAACCACCGCGTGCTCACGGGCAGCCTGAAAAAGGCCATGCCGATGTTCACCGACGGCGGGTACAGCAACTATGAGATCGAGGCCTCGGTCAAGGCCATCCTGGACTATTACCGAAAGCGCGGTTTTCAGGAAGCGTCCGTATCGTTCGAGAAGGAGGAGCCGAAGAATCCGGAGGATCCCGCCCTCCTCGTGCGTTTCATCATCAAGGAGGGCCCGCAGACGCGCGTGAAGACCGTCGCCATCGAAGGCAACCGGGAGATCAAGGACAGAAAGATCAAGAAGAGGCTCTTGACCAAGGAGAACACGATTTTCGAGCGCGGCTACTACCAGCCGCGCACGGTGGCGGAGGATTTTTCACGGATCCCCGCCGTGATGGCCGACCGGGGCGCCCTGGACGCGAAGGCCCTCGATCACAAGACGGAACTCAACCGCTTCCACGACAAGGCGCGCGTGGCCTTCACCGTCGACGAAGGACCCGTCGTACGCCTGGACAGCGTCCGTTTCGAGGGAAATGAAAAGATCCCGTCCCGGAGACTCATGAGGCGCCTGGAACTCGGCGCTGGCGACGCGGCCAGCCCTTCGAAGATCGACGCGGACAAGGAGGCGTTGACCGTCTTCTACGCGAACCACGGATTCCCCTACGCGGCCGTCGTGCCCGATCTGCAGCGCCACGGCGAGGGGAGCGACCGGGCGACGCTGACCTACAGGATTCACGAAGGCACCGAGACGAAGATCGGCGAGGTTTTGGTCGTCGGCAACGAGCGTACCGACAAGAAGGCGATCCTGCGCGCCATGCGCATCCGCCCCGGCAAGACCTTCAGCTTCGAAAAGATCCTGGATAGCGAATCGCAGCTCCGCCGCTCGGGGGCCTTCCGGAGCGTCTCCATCCAGACGATCGGGTTGACCGAGCGCGAGCCGGTCGTCCACCTGGTGGTCAAGGTTGAGGAGTACCGGAAGATCCTCATGGACGTGGGCGTGACCTACGACACCGACAACTTCTTCACCGGCGAGTTGAGCTTAAGCCACATCAACATGGGCGGGACGATCCGCCGGGCCAACGTGCGTCTCATCGGGGGCCGGGACATCCAAAAGGGAGAGCTTCTGTTCAAGGACCCCTTCTTCGTCGGCTATCCCTTTGAGGCCTCCTTCAACGTCTTCCTGGAACGGGACCTGAAGCCGGGCTTCAAGACGGTCGAGGGAGGTGGCTCCCTGGCCTTTCTCCGGGAATTTACGCCCCGCATGACCGTCTTGGGACGCTTCGAACTCATCCGCACCTTCTTTTCGGACGTCGTCGACGACACGGGGATCGAAGAGCAGGATCACACGACCTCGAAGTTTTCCTTCTCCTTCAATTACGACAAGCGGGACTCGTTCGCTGACCCGTCCAAGGGTTTCGTCGCCTTCGCGGGCATCGACATCTCCACCAAGTTGATCGCCTCGACCTTCAACTTTTTCCAGCCCAAGGGGCTGATCGCTTATTATCTTCCCCTGGGCAACCGGACGACGCTCATCCAATTCGTCCATGCCGAGGGCATCAAGGTCCTCGGGGACGATGCGCTCACCCGGGACGAACGGCTCTTCTTGGGCGGGGATTACTCGGTGCGGGGTTTCGACCAGGACGCCGTGGGCCCTACGGCCGCCGACGGCCGTCCCGCCGGGGGACAGGTCCTTCTGGCGGCGACGACGGAGCTGCAGACGCGCCTCTTCAACAATTTCAAGCTGGCCTTCTTCTTCGACCACGGCAGCATCTCCAATGACTTTTCGGACGTGAGCCTCGATTCCTTCCGGCACTCGGCGGGATTCGGGGTTCGATACGTGACCCCGGTCGGCCCGCTGCGGTTGGATTACGGGTTCAAGCTGGACAGGAAGGCCGGGGAGTCGGTCGGGCGGCTTCACTTCGCGTTTGGGTATGCGTTCTAGAAAACAAAAAGCCCCGGCGGCCTTGCGGCCACCGGGGCTTTTCTCAACTTTCAGCTAACTTCCAGCTTAGAAGCTATACGCGAACATGCCGGCCACACCGGGCGTGAAGCCCGTGCCGCCGCCGGCCGAAGGACGGCTCACGTCGATGCCACCCTCGAGAACGAAACGCGCGCCATCGGTGATCTGATAGCCCGTCGCAATCGAGAGAGTGTGCATCGTGCCCGCCGCGCCGAGACCGCTGCCGATGCCGACGGCACCGGAGGGGTTGGCCGGAACCAGACCGCCCGCCGGGATACCACCCGCCTGGCCCTGGTCCAGATCCCACACGAAGCTGTAACGGAGCGTTCCATCCCACACGTCGCTGAAGGCATAACGGCCCTTCAACTGACCGCCGATGTACTGGGCGTTCTCGGCGCCGATGAGGCCGCCGTTATCCTGGCGATAAACGCCTTCCGCACCGATCCAGAAAGCATCGGAGACCGCGAAGTTGCCGTTCAGGTCACCCAGGAAGGAGTAACCCTTCTTGGTCGGACCTTCGGGGCCAAAAGCGCCGTTGAATTTCAACCAGCTCTTGTTCCCCTCGTCGCCCCACATGTAGCTCAAGTTGAAGCCACCGGACGGAATGTCCGTGTCCGCAGCCGTGCCGGGAGCGGCAACATCGCCGTTCAGGTTGTTCACGACATAGAACTCGAAGCGGGTCGCTTCGGAGAAGTCATAGCCCAACCGCATACCGGTCATGTTGTGCGGAAGGAGCGTGCGATGAACCGTCGAGAAAGAGACCGTGGACATCTCGTTCCGATCGATCGGATCCAGACCGACTCCGGAATTGAAACGGCCGATCAGGAACTCGATGCCGTTGCCGGCCGGGATGTTGGCCGTCACGTAACCCTGTTCGATCTCCACCTGGCCGCCGCCGGCCTGAACGCGATGCGGAGAGAAATCAAGGTCCGCGCGGATGCGGATGTTCTCGCCGAAGCTCTTGGCCAGGTCCAACTCGACCTGGTCAATGAAGAAACCGAATGTGTCGGTCGTGAGACCGCCGGGGGCGGCCAGACCGTCATTCAGGATGCCGTCGGCACCGAGGTTCGGGTTGTTCGAGGGACGCTGCCAGCCGGACACCGTGGTGACGTTACCGGAAATCTCGAGCTCGGAACCTTCCTCGGCTCCGGCCGTTCCGGCCACGCTGGCGAGCGCTACTGCGACTGCGATGACGAGTAGCTTTCTCATGCGAAGTATCCTCCTTATAGGATCTGTTAAAGACTGCTGTTTACGTTATAAAGCGGGCCGATGACGATGATTTGGACCTTTTCTTGGGTTTGTCTCCTTGGCGGATAATCCCCCGTCACCCCCTTTCCTCGTCCCAAAATGTCCGCTTTAATCTTGATTGCCGTTCGAAAGTGACACTGAAAAAATCCGCTTTCAATTAACCCAACGAGAGCGGTGTGTCAATATAATGTTTTAGCTCTATTATGCTAATCTGTTGATTTACTTATATTTAATTATTCTATCAAAGACCTATAATTTAATATCACTCGAATACGGCAACAGACACCGACCGAGGGCCCGCTGAGTACCCAAAACCGGTCCTGGTGTCAAGAAAGTTACGCAACGCGTCATACACCTTTCCTTGACGGCCGGCCGCCCGTCGGGTGTTAATTGGGGTCAATGACCCAGCCCTTGAACCCTCCTTGGAAGGTCTTGATCGTCGATGACGACCCGACCGTCCACAAACTCATCACCAAAAAACTCTCCTCCGAGACTTACCAGGTCCAGAGCGTCTTTGACGCCCCGAGCGCCCTGAGCGAAGTCGACCGGGTCAAGCCGGACCTCGTGATCTTGGATTTGATGATGCCCCGGACGTCGGGAATCGAGGTCTGCAAGGCGATCAAAGGGAATCAGAAGACACGGGACGTGATGGTCTTGATCCTTTCGGCCAAGGAGAGCCAGGACGACCGCATCCGGGGACTTGAGCTCGGGGCGGACGATTACATCTCCAAACCCTTCCACTTGGCCGCCCTCACCCGCAAGATCGAATACATGCTGGCCAAGCGAAACTCGATGACCGAGATTTAGCGGACTTCCACGATCAGATCCATCTCCATGGCGGCGCCGGCTGGGAGTTCGACCACGCCGATCACCGTCCGCGCGTGGCGTCCGGCGTCCCCGAAGATTTCAACCAATTGCTCGCTCGCCGCATCCATGACCTTGGGATGGTCGCTGAATCCCGGATACGTGTTGATATAGCCGGTGAGTTTCACGATCTTCTTCACCTTGTCCAACGTGCCCAATTCCTGCTTCAAGACGGCCAAAATATTGGCGAGGCAGGCCTTGGCGGCCCGGCGGCCGGATTCGACGTTCAAGTCCTTGCCGACGCGTCCCTTGAACGCGATACGGCCCTCGACCTTGGGGAGTTGACCGGAGACATAGAGAAGGTTGCCGCTCCGTTGCGCGGGCAGATAATTGCCGGCCGGCTGCACCTCGGGCAGCGTGATCTGCAGTTCCTGCAATTTGCCGTCCGTATTCGCCATGTCCTACTCCTTTTTCAGGGAAAACAGGATCAAGAAAGGCGTACGGCGCAAACCGTCGAACGCCTGCTGATGCGCTTCCGATGTCCCGAACGACTTTTTCATGATCCCCTCGAAGAAAATCTCCCGAACCCATTCGAAACGGAATCCCGCTTCTCGGAACCATTTGGCGTACCGCTCAAGACCGGGACCCATCCCCTCTTCACCCACGGGATTCTTGAGATGCTCCCTTTGAACCATTTGGCTGAATGGATGAAAGTCGGAGAGAAGGACCGACCCCTTGGTGTCCAGGACGCGACCCACCTCGCGAAGGACGCGTCCCAGGCTCACTTTGAGAAAGGCCGACCGGACGAGGATGAAATCGAAGCACGAATCCAAAAACGGCAGGCTCTCCCAATGCGAGAGGATGAACGTCTCCGGCGACGACGACGGATCCCTGTCCAAGATCTCCTTTTCCTTCGTGCCTCCGAGGCGTACCACGACGCCGGCGCCCTTTTCCCGAAGAAAGACGGAAGCGCTCTTTTGCCGCGGCGCGAGTTCCAGGATCTTCTTACCCGACAGATCGGGCACCCGCGCCCGCAACTCCTTGTCCTCGACGCCATGAATGAGGTCACGGAACTGCTCCTCCGAGATCGGCAAGCCGGCCGGGGCCGGGACCTCGCTTTTCTTCTTGGAAAAGACGGCGAACAAACGCATTCAAACAACATACCGGAACGGCGGAAGTTCATCAAATTATTTGACTTATCACATACCCTCACGCACTCTTGCTTAATGCGATTCACGACAAAATCCCCTTCCGCCTCGGTTTCCACCATCGATTTGCTGGGGCTGGCGATCGCGTCCAAAGGGCTGGCGACATCTTTCGGGCGCGACATCGACCGCAAGTTGGGCGGCACGCTTTCCAGAATCATCAAGACCGAAGAGTTGAAAGGAAAGGCCGGCGAAACCCGGTCGGTGAGCACGTTGGGGAAAATCCCCGCCGCGAACGTCCTGTTGATCGGCCTGGGCGATCCCTCCGACGGGCCCCAAGCCGCGGAGACCTTGCGCAAGGCGGCGGCGCGATTGGTCAAGAACGGCAACCGCCTGCGGGCCAAGACGGTTGCCCTCGAGGACGCGGACCCTTGCCGAAAAAAAGCGGCGGCCCCCCTCCGCGGCCAGGCCGTCGCCGAAGGCGCCGTCCTCGCTTCGTACAGTTTCGACGTTTACAAGAAACCCAACGCGAAGAAGACGGTTCAAAACATCGTGGTCCTGACGCCGGACGCGACCCGGGTCGCCGCCGGATTCCGCAAAGGGACGATCTACGCCGAGTCCACCAATTTCGCGCGTGATTTGATCAATCTCCCGGCCAACGATATGACCCCGCGCCGGATGGTCCAGGAAGCCAGGAATGTCGCCCAAAAGGCCGCGCGTGGATCGGGACTCCGCCTCAAGATCCTCGGCGAGCGCGAGATCAGGCGGCTGGGCATGGGCTGTTATTGGGCTGTGTCCCGCGGAAGCGTCGAGCCCCCGGCCTTGATCCACCTCCATTACCGGCCCAAATCGAGGCCACGGAAAAAGATCGCCATCGTCGGCAAGGGAGTCACCTTCGACAGCGGCGGTCTCTCTCTCAAGACCGCCCAGGGCATGGAGACGATGAAGGACGATATGAGCGGCTCGGCCGCGATGCTGGCCGTCATGAAGGCCGTTTCGGCCTTGAAACCCAACGTCGAGATCCACGGCTTCGCGGCCATGACGGAAAACATGCCCTCGGGCAGCGCGGGCAAACCCGGCGACATCGTCCGCGCCATGAACGGCAAATCGGTTGAAATCCTCAACACCGACGCCGAAGGCCGCCTGACGCTCGCGGACGCCGTGGCTTACGCCCAAAAACAAAAACCGGATCTCTTGATCGACGTCGCGACACTCACCGGGGCCTGCGTGATCGCCCTGGGCGAGCTTTGCTCGGGTATTTTGGGCAACAATCAGGTTCTCATCGACCGGCTGATCCTCGCGGCCAAGGCCGCGGGCGAAAAGGTCTGGCAGCTCCCCCTGATCGAAGAATACAAGGACGAGCTCAAGAGCAGCGCGGCGGACTTGAAGAACGTCGGCGGGCGATGGGGCGGGACGATCAACGGGGCCCTCTTCATCCAGGAATTCATCGACGCCAAGCTCCCCTGGGCCCATATCGACATCGCCGGCCCCTCGTGGACGGAGAAGGAACTCGACTTCGGACCCCGCGGCGGAACGGGCCATATCGTTCGTACCCTGCTGGAATTCATCGATTCCATCCAGACCGCTCCCATCAAGCTCTAGCGAGCTTCCTTTTCTAAATCTGAAATTGACGCGCCGCGCGACGGAATTTTCGGAAAAAATTCGCACGCCCGCGCCCAGAGCGGCGATTCGCAAAATTGACGCATAAAGCCATCCTGTGGGTTTCTTGACACACTAGATATAGTGGTTTAGTGAACGTAAACCTACAACATCCTGTGTATAACCAGTTGAAAACCTGTGAATAATCGGGGGAGGGGGAGAGATGACACCTGTTGTTTCGCTGAAAAAACAAAGAGTTAGCAAAGATTCCGCCGGCGAAGGGATCATTTTCGAGCCCTATTTTACCCGTCCCGGGGAGGATGTTTTCGGTCAAATCAAGTGGACCAAGCGCTCCTCCGTCATCAAGGAGCCGGATGGGACCGTCGTCTTTGAGCGCCACGACGTCGAGTTCCCCGAATCCTGGTCGCAGCTCGCCACGGACATCGCGACCCAGAAGTATTTCCGCAAGGCGGGCGTCCCCGCCGAAAAAGGCGGGCGCAAGGGAGAGGAGTATTCGGTCCGGCAGCTCGTCTATCGGGTCGCCCACTCGCTCCGGACGGCGGGAGAGAATCTCGGCTACTTCTCGTCTCCGGAAGACGCGGCCAACTTCGAGGCCGATCTGACGCATCTGCTCGTTCATCAAAAGGGCGCCTTCAACTCCCCCGTTTGGTTCAATTGCGGGCTCTCCCACGAATACGGCATCGCGGGCAGCGGCGGGAATTACTACTGGAACGCGGGGCTGGGCCAGATCCGTGAGACGACGGACTCCTACTCACAGCCCCAGTGCTCCGCCTGCTTCATCCAGTCGGTCGAAGACGACCTCATGAGCCTGTTCGACCTTGCCAAAAACGAGGCCCGGCTCTTCAAGTACGGCTCCGGCACCGGCACGAATTTTTCCAAGATCCGCGGCCGGCAGGAAAAACTCTCCGGCGGCGGGACCTCCTCCGGCCTCATGAGCTTTCTCGAAGTCCTCGACAAGGGCGCCGGCGCCACCAAGTCCGGCGGCACGACGCGCCGTGCTGCGAAGATGGTGTGTTTGGACATGGATCACCCGGAGATCGTCGATTTCATCAACTGGAAGGTCAAGGAAGAGCGCAAGGCCGGCATTCTGATCCAGCACGGCGGTTTTGAGGCCGATTTCAACGGGGAGGCCTACCATACCGTCTCCGGCCAAAATTCAAACAATTCCGTTCGTCTGACGGATGATTTCATGAAGGCTTATCTGGAAGGCGGACAGTGGCAGACCAAGCTTCGCACCACGGGCCAGGTCTGCGAGACCTTCGAGGCCCGCGATCTCATGCGCCAGATCGCCGAGGCGGCCTGGAGATGCGCGGACCCGGGCGTCCAGTTCGACACGACGATCAACGACTGGCACACGAGCGCGAACACGGACCGCATCTACGCCTCGAACCCCTGCAGCGAGTACATGTTCCTGAGCGACTCCGCCTGCAATCTGGCCTCGCTGAACCTCATGAAGTTCATCGACGACAAGGGGGAATTCCTCGTGGAGGATTTCCGCCGGGCGGTCCGCACCTTCATCATCGCCCAGGAGATCGCCGTCGACTTTGCCTCGTACCCCACGCAGGTCATCGCCCAGAACAGCCACGATTACCGCCCCCTGGGCTTGGGTTACGCCAATCTCGGCACCCTCCTCATGACCAACGGCATCCCCTATGACAGCCCCAAGGCCCTGGCGGTTGCCGGCGCCATCACCGCCCTTATGACGGGCGAGGCTTACAAGGTCTCGAGCGAGATCGCGCGCACGAAGGGACCCTTCCCCGGCTACGCGAAGAACCGGGAACCGATGCTCAAGGTCATGAACAAGCACCGCGACGCGGCCTACAAGATCGATCCCATCCTCTGCCCCGCGGGGCTCCTCCAGGCCGCCCGCGAGTCTTGGGACAACGCCGTGAAGGAGGGCGAGCTCTACGGCTACCGGAACGCCCAGTCGACGGTCCTGGCCCCCACGGGCACGATCGGCCTCCTGATGGACTGCGACACCACCGGCGTCGAGCCGGAGTTTTCGCTCGTGAAATGGAAAAAACTGGCCGGCGGAGGCCACTTCAAGATCATCAATCAGTCGGTCACCCGCGCCCTCAAGAGCCTGGGGTATTCCGACGACGAGGCCAAGGTGATCGTCGACTACATCCTCGAGAAGGGAACGATTGAAGGCGCGCCCGCGCTCAAGGACGAGCATCTGGCCGTCTTCGATTGCGCGAACCCCTGCGGCGACGGTGTGCGTTTCATCGATCCGATGGGCCACGTGCGGATGATGGCGGCGGCCCAGCCGTTCATTTCAGGCGCCATCTCCAAGACGATCAACATGCCGAACGACACGACCGTGGAGGACGTCGAGAATCTCTACGTCGAGTCCTGGAAGCTGGGCCTCAAGGCCGTCGCCCTCTATCGTGACGGCTCGAAGCACTCCCAGCCGCTCAACACGGGCACGAACAAGGCGGAGGACTCCCGGAAGGACGAGAAGGCGATCGCCGCCCTGCCGCCCGAGGAGCAGAGAGGCGTGCGGGTCCCGATGCCCATCAAGAGGCACGGGTTCACGGTCGAGACCTCCGTCTCCGGACACAAGATGTTCATCCGCACCGGCGAATACGGGGACGGGCGTTTGGGTGAAATCTTCATCGACATGTACAAGGAGGGAGCGGCCTACCGGAGCCTGCTCAACTGCTTCGCGATCGCCATCTCCATCGGCCTCCAGTACGGCGTGCCCTTGGAGAAGTTCGTGAACTCCTTCACGTTCACGCGTTTCGAGCCGCAGGGCATCACGGATCATCCGAACATCAAGGTGTGCACGTCCATCTTGGACTACATCTTCCGCATCTTGGGGATGGAGTACCTGGGCCGTACCGACTTCGTGCACCTGAAGCCCGAGACGTTGGAGTCGAAGGACCAGCAAGAAGATTTGTCCCAGCCTCCCGCCAGGGCGCAGTCGTTGGGCGCCGCGGCCGCAAAGCCGGCCCCCGGAAAGGCCGAGACCGTGTCCGAGCACCTGGCGGAGCTGATGGGGGATGCCCCGCTGTGCGACCAGTGCGGCCACGTCACCGTCCGCAACGGGGCGTGCTACAAGTGCATCAACTGCGGGAATTCGATGGGGTGCTCGTAGGAACGCTGTAGGGGCGGGGTGACCCCGCCCCTACATGGAATTCGATATAAGCACGTAGAGGCGCGATGAATCGCGCCTCTACTTCTTTTCAATGGGGATTGAAAATGAAAATGTATATTAAGGAAAAAGATATTAGTTCAAAATCGGATGATGGATTTGTTGAAGGATTTATTCTCAGTTCGAAAGATACAAAGTGTATCCTCCTGGGTGGAAATCTCGTCCAAAACTACGAACGAAAATACGCTCAATAATTATTGGCAGTGAAAAAATGCTTCCTCCTTATCAGATCTGCAAAATTTCTGAAGTTTAGGAGATTATATATGAAGCTCCTGCAAATTCTTCTCATTAAGAAAAAGTCCGCGGCCTAATATGGCCTCCTAGGCCGCCTCGACGAAGACCTTGAGCCGCAGGCGGCCCTTATCGATCATCCCCTGCAGCGAAAGCCGGACAAACTGCTCCTGAGAGTATCCGAGGATCTTCGCGAAGCGCGCGGCACGTTCCGGGCTGACACTCTTGCGATCCTGCTCGATGTCGCAGAGATGGGATTTCGAAATTCCAAGCCTTTTAGCGAATTCCGCCAAACTCACCTCGTCGCATTCCCGGATTGATTGCAGCATGTTCCCGAACGTAAGTTTCCCGACCAAAGATTCGAGGAACGCTTCCGCATCCTTCCCTTTTCTAATAGTCATGCTTGGTGACCTCTTTAATTTCGATGATCCTGACTGAACCTTGCTCTTCGATTTCATAAATAGCGCGATACGCCTTATTTAGACGAATCGATCTTTGACCGAACCGACGCCCCTTCAAGGGTTCGTCGTGGTAGCCAAAAATTCGTCTTACGGACTCCAACCCTTCCGCCTTAACCACATCGATCCATGCGAGCAGTTTCCTTTGAACCCTTGCGGGAACTCGAAGCAGATCTCTTTCGGCTCGTTCCGAAACTATAATGTTATGCTTTTTCAAATTCATCGTACACCCTTCAGGTGAACCAATCAAGGCTCCAGGGGTTTAAGCAAAAACAATGCCTGGGGGTTTGCTGCGGCAATGCGGGGTTTTTGGCGATTCAAGCGTCCGATTTTCCGGACGGCGTGGGCTGAAAAATCGGACCCCTGTGTGTAGGAAAGGGTCGCCGCTTGATTGACCCGGCCGCTATGACTCAGATAAGGGACTGGGCGTGCAACTCGCTCTCCGTCCCCTTCTTTGCCTCGTCCTCGGCATCTTCGACCTAGCCCTCGGTGGGACCGCCCTCTTCTCTCCCCAAACCTACGCAGATCTCTTTCATCCGAACCTTGCGGATCCCCAGATCGATTTGATCGCGCGGACGGGATGCCTCTGGCTCTTCTTCGCGGCGGTTGAGTTGTTCGCGTTTTACAAGAAGACGCCTCTCTGGTTCTTCGCGGTGGGCCTTTTGAGGCTCCTGGACGTCCCCGCCGACCTCGTCTACGGGACGCTCGCGGCCGGGGCTTCCCCCCTTTCGCGCGCCGCCATCTTTCTCGCGCCGGTCTTCAATCTGGTCTCGGGGATC